>CAVOAJ010000001.1:0-35239 GCA_963693605.1 Dehalococcoidia bacterium
CCAAGCCGCTTTCTTACTGTAGTCGTTGGTACAATCCGTTATTGCAGGTTGATTACTACCGTCTTGGCCTCTGTATAAAAGTCTCGGCTGTACTGGCCCCCTTCTCTGCCAATCCCGCTGTCCTTATACCCGCCATATGGTACGCGTAGGTCTCGCACAAAGAAGCAGTTCACCCACATGGTGCCGGTACGCACAGCAGCAGCCACCCGATGCGCCTGCTTCAGGTTCTGGGTCCACACCATGCCAGCCAGGCCATAGCGAGAGTCATTGGCAATGGCCACCGCCTCCTCCTCGTTGTCAAAGGGGATGATGACCTGGATGGGGCCAAATATCTCCTCCCGGGCAATCCGCATACCATTGTTCGCGTTTCCAAAGACCGTTGGCTCCACAAACGTGCCGTTGGCCAGAGAACCAGGCAACCCCGTTGGCTTCTTCCCCCCCGTGAGCAACGTTGCCTGCTCCTCCACACCAATTTCCACGTAGCCAAGCACCTTTTGCAGATGCTCCGCCGTAACCATGGGCCCAACCTCCGTGGCAGGGTCCAGCGGGTCGCCAACCTTCAACGCCTGGGCAGCCTCCACGAACCTGCCAACAAATTCCTCGTAAATAGGCCGTTGGACCAGCATCCTAGAGCCTGCCAGGCACACCTCACCCTGGTTGCGGAAGATGCCGTCTATGTTGCCCTTGATGGCGGCGTCCATATCAGCGTTCTCAAACACAATGGATGCTGACTTGCCACCCAGTTCAAAGGACAGCCGCTTCAACGTGTCAGCCCCCGCCTTCATAATGGCCTTGCCCGTGCCGGTCTCACCAGTGAATGAGACCATATGCACGCGGGGGTCGGTAACTATCGCCTCACCTGCAGCATCAGGACCAAAGCCGTGGAGCACGTTCAGCACCCCTGGCGGCAGCCCTGCCTCAGCCGCCACCTCAGCCAGAAGCGACGCCGTTATTGGGCTCTGTTCCGCAGGCTTGAGCACGCACGTATTGCCAAAGGCCAGACAAGGAGCAACCTTCCACGTGGCCAGCATCAACGGGAAGTTCCACGGCGTGATGAGCGCCGCAACTCCGGCTGGCTCCCGAAGCACGTACATCAGGTCTACTTTGCGGTCGAAGGCCTCCGTGTGGCCAATTTCAGCAAATTCGCCAAAAAAGCGAAAGTTGTGCGCCACACGGGGTAGGTCAAAGTTTAGCGACTCTCGGATGGGCTTACCCATGTCTTTGCTCTCAAAGCTGGCAATCTCCTCCCGCCGCTTGTCGATGCCGTCTGCCATCCTCCGCAGAATCGCCGCGCGCTCAGCAGGGCGCATGCGGGGCCACGGGCCTTCTTCAAAGGCTTTATGAGCGGCAGCCACAGCTAACGCGGCATCTTCAACGCCGCCCTCCGCCACTGTGGCTAGCACCTCTCCAGTGGCTGGATTTATCGTCTCAAAGGTCTTGCCTGAGAGCGAGTCCACGAACTTCCCGTCAATGAAATGCTGAATGTGCACCTTACCGCTCCTTTATTCCGGGCCTACACAGCGTTGCGGCGCTGCGCTAAGTCTATAAAGAACTGCATGGCCTCCGGGTTGCGCAAGGCATCCGCCGTCACAACCTTCTCAGGGGGCTCTCCAATGAATATTCGCTTGATGGGGACCTCAACCTTCTTTCCGCTGAGTGTCCGTGGTACTTCTGTGATGGCGTAAAGCTCATCCGGCACATGTCGTGGAGACAGGTTCTTGCGAAGGTTACCCTTAATCCGCGCCGTGACCTCGTCGTCCAGCGACAGACCTTCACGCAAGACCACAAACAGCAACAGATGGCCATCACTGCCAAGATGAGCCGTATCCACTGCCAGACTGTCTAACACCTCTGGCAACTCCTCCACCGCCCGATAGAAGTCACTGGTACCCATCCGTACGCCGTTGCGGTTGAGCGTCGAGTCGGACCGTCCGTAGACCACCGAGCTGCCCCTGGGCGTGATTTTAATCCAGTCACCGTGACGCCACACGCCGGGGAACGTATCAAAATAGCTCTCGTGATAGCGGCTGCCGTCCGGGTCATTTATAAAATAGGTAGGCATAGAGGGCATGGGCTCTGTGATGACCAACTCACCAACCTCACCCACTACCGACTTACCCTGTTCATTGAAGGTCTCTACCTTGGCGCCAAGAGCCATGCACTGGAGTTCACCAGCGTGGACTGGCAGCGTGGGTGAGGCCGCGATGAACGCAGCACACGTGTCGGTGCCGCCGCTCACAGAGCCAAGGTGGATATCCTGCTTAACGTGGCCGTAAACCCACGCAAACCCCTCCGGCGGCAACGGTGACCCTGTCGAACCAAGCCCCTTGAGGCGGCTGAGGTCAAAGTCCCTCCCCGGCTCAAGCCCCTCCTTCATGCACGTCTGGATATATGCGGCACTGACTCCAAAGTAGGTGACTCCTGCCTGCTCCGCAAACTTCCACAGCACGTTGAGGTCCGGGTAGGCAAGGCTTCCGTCAAACATCACCACCGCTGACCCGTGGAGTAACCCACTGATGATGTAATTCCACATCATCCAGCCTGTGGTGGTGAACCAGAAAAAACGGTCGTCTTCCGTGAGGTCCAGATGGAGCGCATGGGCCTTCAAATGTTCAACCAGAATGCCGCCATGCCCCTGCACAATTGCCTTGGGCGCGCCCGTGGTCCCTGAGGAGTACAGCACCCACAACGGGTGGTCAAAAGGTACCGGCTCAAAGATTAGTTCCTGCCCCGTAACCAGCACCTCGCCCCACAGCTTCGCCTTACCAAGATCGCTAATGCCAGGGTGGCCATCCAAGTATGGGAGGACCACCGTGGTCTCTAATGTTGGCAGTTGACGCTGGATGTCTCGTACAGAAGGTATTGAGTCGAAGGGCTTGCCTGCATAGCGGTAGCCGTCCACCGCCAAGAGCACCTTGGGCTCAAGCTGTTGGAAGCGGTCTACCACGCTGGAAATGCCAAACTCTGGTGGGCAACTTGACCACACTGCGCCAATGCTTGCCGTGGCCAAAAAGGCAACCAACGTCTCTGGGATATTGGGCATGTAAGCGACAACCTTGTCTCCGCGTTGCACGCCCAGCGCCCTAAGACCAGCAGCCGCCTCCGCGGTACGCTCCCAAAGCTCTGCATACGTCATGTACGCCGGTGCGCTGTCCTCTGAGCCATACACCACTGCTAAATGATCATCCCGTCGCCGCAGGGCATGTTCAGCGTAGTTGAGCTCAGCGCCAGCAAACCACTTGGCACCTTCAACCTGACGTTTGTCGAGCACTTGGGTATACGGGGCATGGGTCTTGATCTGGAAATAGTCCCAAATGGAGGCCCAGAAGGCCTCCAGGTCAGTCACAGACCATTGCCACAACGCGTCATAGGAATCAAAGCTCAGCCCACGAGTCTCACCCAGCCATTGCGTGTATCGACTGAGGTTACTCTTTGCTATGCGTTCAGCGGATGGCTCCCACAGGAGAGTGCCTTCCACCACGGGCGGGAACTCTGGCTGTTGTTGCATTGGCTGTTGCCTCCCAGCGAAAGGCCATCCCTCCTGCTTTCAGCAAGTGATGGATGGCCGTTACCGCAGGCTTGTTGTACTAGTTCAAACGCTCAAAGATGGTGGCCGCGCCTTGGCCGCCGCCTATGCACATGGTCACCATGCCGTACTGACCATCAGAACGAGTTAGTTCTTCCATGAGCTTCACGGTCATAATGGCGCCCGTGGCCCCCACAGGGTGCCCCAATGAAATGCCGCTGCCATTTACGTTGGTGCGTTCTATGTCCATCCCAAGCTCTCGAATCACCGCCAGAGCCTGGGCCGCAAAAGCCTCGTTAAGCTCAATGATGTCCATATCATCCAGGGAGAGGTTGGTGCGGCTCAACGCCTTCTTCACCGCCGGCACAGGCCCAATTCCCATGTACGCCGGATCCACGCCTGCAACGCCACGGCCAATCCACCGTAGCCGGGGCTTCAAGCCCTCAGCCTCAGCGCGTTCTTCCGACATCACCAGTACAGCAGCGGCGGCGTCATTGATGCCAGCAGAATTGCCTGCGGTCACCGTGCCACCCTGCTTGAATACCGTGTTGAGCTTACCTAGCGTGTCCATGGTTGTACCAGCGCGCGGGTGCTCATCCTCCGTCACCACAATGGGGTCTCCTCTGCGCTGCGCCACTGATACCGGAGCGATTTGGTTGCTGAAGCGGCCTTCCTTCTGCGCAGTGATGGCTCGCTGGTGGCTGAGCACCGCAAGCTCATCCTGGGCCTCTCTGCTTACCTCGTAACGTTCGGCCACATTCTCAGCCGTTACGCCCATATGGTAGTCATAGATAGGGCAACTCAGGCCCTGAGTAAGCGCGTCCACCACCGTATAGTCTCCCATACGTGGACCCTGGAACCGGATGCCTGGCATCAAGTAGGGGATACCGCTCATGCTCTCATTGCCGCCAGCTACCACCACCTCAGCCTCTCCAGTCATCACGGCCATGACGGCCATATTGATGGCCTCCAGCCCAGATGAGCAGGCCCGGTTCACCGTAATCGCTGTCGTGCTCTCAGAAAGTCCGGCCGCAAGCATTGCTCGACGGGCTGAATAGCCTGTCTCTGCCGCCTGGATAACGTTTCCCATGATGACTTCATCAACCAAGCTAGGGTCGATGCCGGTGCGTTCAATCAACGCCCTGATGGCAACGGCACCCAGGTCAGAAGCCTGCATGTCTTTAAAACTGCCACCAAACTTCCCTATAGGAGTCCGCGCCCCGCCAACGATTACAACGTTACCCATACCGGCACCTCGTTATTCTGCTCACGCAGGGCAAGCCTGCTGGCTACCCCGAAATCAAGCTAGTGGAATTTGCGCCACGAACTCTGTCATTGTGTCGGCAGGGCGGTGGCATGTCAACGGAAACCATCCTAAGTGCTCGTGAGGGCTAAGGCGTGCATAGAGACACTTACTTGGAATGAATGGTGCTATGGCGTACTGGGACGTGCTTATGCTTGGCGAGAGGCTGGTTCCTGTTGGCCTATCTCTGCGCCAGTCGCAAAGCCAACGCCACCCACAGGTACGCCGTCTTTGAACACTACTGAATTGCCCGGTACGGCCGTGACGCGGGGTCCCGGCGTTAGGATGCCTGCCACGTTTAACGGGTCACAAGCAGAGAAGTGAACTTCCTCGCCAGACGCCTCGCGTTTACGCAGCGCCCTAAGCATGTCCACCGCTTCCGGCAAGGCATACTGCTCACCAACGAATCCCGCCAAGAAGCGACCCCCGCGAAGCTCTCCGCGTGCCTCTGCCCTCCTGAGCACCTGCACCAATGGCCGCCAAGAGCCTGCCATTGGCTCCCTGGCTAATAATTCGGGTATCACCACACCATAGCGTCGTAGAAGTTGGGCCGCCCTTGCCTCTGGCACATCATCCCTGGGAGCGCCGGACTGCAAAAGCGACCAGCGGCTGGAGAAAATCCGTTGTCGTGGCCCCCGCTGGAACCGAGATGAACGTTGCACTCGTTTCTTGAGGCCACTCACCAGCCCACGCAGCGCGCTGAAGCCATCAGCAGTGACCAGACCAGCAGCCACAAGCTGCCACAGCGCCTCCTCAACTTCATAGGGCAACCGGTGTGTCCCACCGGCAATGTCCGGAACAAAGGAAGCGCCATGAGCGCTGAGGTACTCCAGTACCTCTCCCGCGGCTCCTGTCAGCTCCGGCACACCGCCGTCTTCTGAGAGAGGGCTGTCCAGCAATAATGGTAAGTCCTCACGCAGCGCCAGGCTTACCGGACCATGCTTTGACAATGGTGACCCGGCACTCTGCCCAATTTCTCGTCGCGCAAAACGGCCCCAGGCTACCTCACCACTGAAACAGAGGTGGTCCAGCATAGACGGAGTATAGTCCGCCACACGCTGCGGGAGAATGTGCTCCTCCCACGCAACAGCAGCGGCTTCAAAGCCCTGCAATTGGTCTATCACCTCTATGACACCCGCCTCACCGGAAAGTCGCGTCCCTGGAGTCGCGTGTTGCCACTCCTGCAGGAAGCGAATGAACGTGGCCGCAGGCACAGGCTCGATTTCCCGACGCAGCTTGCTTATTGTGCTGTGGTGGATGCGCGCCAGAATGCGTCGATCGCAGAACTCCTCACTGGCATCCTCTAGCGACATCCCCCGTGGGCGGAAGCGACCGCGCAGGAGGAGCCCCTCCACTTCCAGCTGGATAACCGCCGTTTTTACTGGGGGAGCGGGCATACGCAAGGTCTGCGCCATCTCTTCCACCGTAAACGGGCCAATGCAAGATGAACGGCCCCGCACCAGCTCAACTAGCGCCTCTTCTTGCTCCAGGGTTGTTTCACGTTGCCGAGGTTCTGGGTCCAGCCTCGCCGCTGGGTATACCGCACACACCAAGGGCAGCCGCTCAGTCGCTACCCAGAAGTCTTCTTTCACTGAAGTCTCGTTCACATATACCCGCACAGCCCTGCCAGCCTCAACAAGGCTGGTAAACCATTCCTGCCAGCGGCTGGGGTCATCTGCCCGCGCGCGCACTTCCTGCTCCGTCACCACGCCCAACGTCAGCATTGCGTCGTGAAGCTCGTCGGGGTCTCGCACCGTGGGCCAGGCGTTGACCGCCTCAAAGCGAATCGCCTCCGAGTCCAACGCCGATAGGTCGCTGGGATCGTCTGGCAATGCGCGGCGTAACGTCACTGCGCGGGCTCGACGCTCCTCCAAGGGGGCGTCGTCCAAAAACGCGTAGGGCATGGCATTGAGTATCTGGTGGGAAAACACCGACGGCTGGACCGTGTCCCGGCCATGTACCTCAATCTCACCCTGCTCAATGGCGCGCAACGTCTCCTTCAGTCCCTCAATATCCAAGGCCTCAGTAAGGCAGTCCCTGACCGTCTCAAAGACCAGCGGGTGGTCAGGCGGCTCTACGTCCATATTGGCTGGCTGGTTGTCCTGGCACGCGGCTTGTCCGGGGAAGACCGCCGCCAGCAGGTCATCCGCCCTCATGCGCAGGATGTTGGTGGGCACCCGCTTGCCTCCGGTTCGACGTAGTAGCGCCAGCGACCGTGTTGCGTCCCACCGCCAGCGCGTGTTGAACACAGGCGATGCCAATACCGCTTGAAGCAGCGCAGGTTCCGCCGTGGAAGAGGTGAGGTACCTGAACGTCTCCTCCACAAGGAAGGAGTGTTGCGGTCCCAAAGCCAAATTAATGCCATCATCTGTAGCGGAAGCCTGAAGCTCAAAATCGAATGTCCGGCAGAACCGCTTGCGCAAGGCCAGACCCCACGCCCGGTTAATCCGCGCCCCTAATGGGGAGTGAATTACCAACTGCATGCCACCCGCCTCATCAAAGAAGCGTTCAGCCACAACGCGCGTTGCCGTGGGCACCAGGCCCAGCACCCGCTTGCCCTCCACAATGTATTCGACAATCTGGGTGGCGACCTCCTGGGACACGTTCACGTCCAACATCAGCCACTGTATAGCCGCGTCAGGCATGCTCAACCGCTGGTCTATGGCCTCTCGTAGGTCTGAGACCTCCAGCGACAGCTCGCGCGTCCTACCGGGGGCCTCTCCCAGCCAGAACGGGATGGTCGGCGCCTGTCCTATGGCGGATTCCACGCGTACCGTGCTCGATTCAACGCGGCGAATCTTCCACGGCGTATTGCCAAGCAGGAACACATCTCCTGCCATGCTCTCAATGGCAAAATCTTCGTTCACCGTTCCAACAAAGGTGCCTTCAGGCTCTGCGACCACTGAATAGTCAGCGGTGTCGGGTATCGCGCCACCGCCTGTGATAGCCGCGATACGCGCACCACGCCGTGCCTTCAAACGACCGTTTACGCCATCCCTATGCAATAACGCGGAACCGCGTCCCCAGCGGTTGGCTACGCCCTCTGAAAGCATTGTCACTACTTGTTCATAGCGCTCTGGTGAGAGGTCCTTATACGGGTACGCCCTTCGCATGAGGTCAAACAGGTCACCCTCATCCCAGTCCTCGCTGACACACGTGGCCACCATCTGCTGTGCCAGGATATCCAACGGCCATTGCGGGATGCGTAGAGTGTCCAGGTTGTCGCTATTGATGGCCCGCACCAAAGCAACCGTCTCCACCAATTCGTCACGAGTCAGCGGGTATAACCGTCCCTTTGGCGTACCCTTGAGCGAGTGGCCTGAGCGGCCGATGCGCTGCAACGCCACGCTGATGGACCGGGGTGAGCCAATCTGGCATACGAGGTCCACTTCCCCCACGTCTATGCCCAGCTCTAGAGAGGCCGTGGCCACTCAGACCTTCACCTCACCTCGCTTGAGCCGCTGCTCGGCATCGAACCGCGTCTCCCGCGACAGGCTGCCGTGGTGAGCAACGACTTGGTCCTCACCAATCCGCTCTGAGAGCAGGTGCGCCACCCGCTCCACCAGCCGCCGCGTGTTCACAAAGAGCAAGGTTGTGTGATGGGCCTCCACGTACTTGGCCACCTGGTCTAACACCTGCGCCCATTGCTCATGAGTAGCTATTGGCCCAAGCTCAAACCCCTCCGGCATCTCAATAGCAATGTCCATGGCACGTCGGTGTCCGGTATCCACAATCGTGCAGCCCTGAGCACCATCCTCAGATGGCGTACCCGTCAGGAATTTGGCAACCTCTGCAATGGGCCGCTGCGTAGCTGAAAGTCCAATACGCGTGACCGGCTCGTCGGCTAGGTGCGCAAGCCTCTCCACTGACAACGCTAGATGGGAGCCTCGCTTGTTCCCCACCAGAGCGTGAAGCTCATCCAAAATCAGCGTGCGGGCACCCTTGAGGCCGCGCCTGCCGCGTTCAGAGGTCAACAGGATATAGAGGGATTCCGGCGTAGTGATGAGGATATGCGGGGGACGCTTGGCAGTGGCGGCCCGCTCCTTAGCAGAGGTGTCGCCAGTGCGCACTGACATCCGTATCTCAGGCAGCGGAGTGCCGCGCTCTTCTGCCAGAGCCGTAAGCTCAGCCAGCGGCTCTTCCAGGTTCAAGCGCACGTCGTTGGAGAGCGCCTTCAGGGGTGATACGTACACCACCTGAGTAGTGTCAGTGAGTTCTCCCGCAAGGCCTTGGCGCACAAGAGTATCAAGGCAGTTCAAAAAGGCTGCCAGCGTCTTGCCAGAACCCGTTGGCGCCGCAATCAGCGTGTGCCGTCCCTGGGCAATGGCCTCCCATCCGGCGGACTGTGCGCCGGTGGGTTGCTGGAACCGCCGGGTAAACCAGGTTTGCACCAGCGGGTGAAAGCGCGTTAGGGACTCGTGCATAACGCCTCAATAATGGAACGTTGAAGCCGGATGCGCAAGTGGGCTGTGTCATCGTAGCATAGGAACGGCGCATTGCCCTGAGCACCATAGCCGCTATAATGCGCAACGCGCCTGCCGTTTTTAGGACTGGCAGAGCCGTGTCGGCGCAATTCTGTCATCTATCGCATCGTCATCAGCAGGAGGGACGGTATGCCAAAGAAAGAGCTCATCCACTACGATGACTTTATGCCCCACGGACCCAACGTGCCCCATGGCATAAAGGTGGGCAACATGCTCATGTATTCAGCCATCAGGCCTGCCAAGCCCGACAGGTCCACCGACGATAACGCTGAAGCTCAGGCCCGTCAGGCCTTTGAGAACCTTAGAATGCTGCTGGAAAGGGAAGGCGCCACCTTAAATGACGTCATCAAGGTGCGCGTGTACGTCACAGACCCTTCCTACGTCCGGGAGATGAACAAGGTCTGGTACGAGCACTTTCCAATAGAGACCAACCCAGCGGCCCGTATCGTCGTTGGCGCTCCGTTCCTTCCCGGTGAGAACACCATGATTTCATTGGACGTGACGGCACAGATCCCTGGCGCGTAGGCCAGTCCTCAACTGAACAAGCAGACAAAAGGAGTTACAGAATGGAGAAGCGGCATATCGGAAGCTCAGACCTAGAAGTCTCAGTGGTGGGCCTGGGTGGAAACGTATTTGGCCCCCCCCGGCTGGACCAGGCTGGGTCAGATGCCAACATTCATCGCGCTCAGGAACTTGGCATCAATTTCGTCGACACCGCAGCCATTTACGGCCAGGGCCACAGTGAAGAGATCGTTGGTAACGCACTCAAGGGCAGGCGTAATGATTGGGTCATCGCTACCAAGTTCACGCTGAAGGACCTGGGAGATGAAACGCCCACCCAACGCATTGTGCGGCAGACCAATGAGAGCCTGAAATTCCTGCAGACAGACCACATAGACCTGATGCAGATTCACTTCCCAGAGCCCAATGTACCTCCAGAAGTGATTTTGGAGGCATTGAGCGGCTTTGTAAAAGAAGGAAAGGTCCGCTACATAGGTGAGTGCAACTATTCTGGCTGGCGTCACGCAGAAGCTATCCAAGTGGCCCGGCAGAACGGCTGGCCGGAGATGGTTTCCGCCCAGAACCACTACAACATTGTGCGCCGCCATGTTGAATTGGAACTCTTACCTTTCTGTAATACCTATAACGTAGGCTTCATACCCTACTTCCCCTTGGGCGCAGGCGTCCTCACCGGTAAGTACCGCCCTGGTGAGCCAGCCCCTGAGGGCTCTCGTGGAGCTGCTGGTAGTCCCGCCGTCACCCGTGTACGGACTCCTCGCAATGAAGAGATTGCAGAGCAACTGCGTGCTTGGGCTGAGAGACGCGGTCACACATTGGCGGAGTTGGCCATTGTTTGGCTGTTATCACGCCCGGCACTCAGCAGCGTCATCACCGGCACAAGCTCCGTGGCACAGGTGGAAGCCAACGCCAAAGCCGCCGAGTGGAAGCTGACGCCAGACGAAGTGGCCGAGGTCGACGAGATTGCCAGGTGGGACGGCACTGGAGAAGGCACTGAGGGTGAGGGTACCGCTGGCGCGGGCCGTAGCCCAGGCTCAGCTTCACCCAGGCCTCGATAGTAGAGTAGAGACATTTACTAACTAGAAAAGGCCCCTCCGCAATGCGGAGGGGCCTTTTTGATTGCCTTTCAGCTATTGACGCAACTACTCGTATCGTAGCGCCTCTATGGGGTCCAAACGTGATGCCCTAACCGCTGGGTACAGCCCAAAGAACAGGCCAATGGCCACAGCGACTCCTACGGCCAATGACACAACGTCGGCCGTCACCAGTGTCTCTATCTGCTGGTTATTCAGGCTGACGCGCTCAAAGAGCTGCGCAAGGCCCCACCCCAGGAATACGCCCACTCCACCCCCAAAAGCACTCAGCAACACGGCCTCTGACAAGAACTGCTTAAGAATATCCCTTCTGCGAGCTCCCACAGCCTTCCGTAAGCCTATTTCCCTGGTACGTTCTGTCACAGACACCAGCATGATGTTCATGATGCCTATACCTCCCACCATGAGGGAAATTCCTGCAATAGCACCCAGGAACAACGTGAATACGTTTGACACCTCTACAAGCGCGGCTACAAGGTCTTCCTGGCTCGTTATCGTGAAGTCATCATCAGACCCAATAATCTGGTGCCTCTGCCGGAGGATGGCAGCTATCTGTGCCTCCGCCTCCTCCATCCGGTCGTCACTGGACGCTTCCACGTTAATTGTCTGAACGGAGAGTTCTCCCTGGGCCGTCACCTGAGCTTGAAGCCTGAACCGTACGGTGGTAATCGGCATTATCACCAGATCGTCAAGCAGGCCCTGGGTTGTCCCTCCTTGTTCCTCAAGCACCCCTATCACCGTGAATGCTCGGTTGTTGATCCTCACGATTTGCCCTACAGGTGAAAAGGGGCCAAACAATTCGTCCGCCACGTTGTAGCCAAGGACCACTGACGTGGCTGTGCGCAGCACGTCCTGAGCTGTGATGAAGCGACCCTCCAAGATTTCAACGTCCCGCACCTCTAAGTATGCTTCCGTAGTACCAACAACCCTGGACCGAAGGTTTTCAGATCCCGTCACAATTTGGGCGCCAGAATTGACCTCAGGCGCCACCCTGAGCACGTCAGGGGCGTTGACGGGGTCCACCAAAGCCTGCGCGTCCTCCAGCGTCAACGTTTGGGCGGACCCCTGTGCTCCCTGCACTCCGCCTGTGGTAGTAGTGCCAGGCCTCACGAACAAAAGGTTGGCCCCCAAGTCTTCGACCTGGCTGGATACTGCCGCGCTCGCTCCCTGGCCAATAGACAGCACGCCTATGACCGCAGCCACGCCGATAACAATGCCAAGCACCGTTAGCGTGGACCGTAGCTTGTTCGCGAGAAGGGCAGAAATCGCGGTTCTGAGCGTATCCATCAAGCCCATATCGCACCCCCAGCCTGCGTCTGCATGGCCCACCGGCGATTAGCCACCGGTTCATCGCTCACAACTTCGCCGTCGCGGATGGAAATGACACGCTCACAATGTTCGGAGATGTCCTTTTCATGCGTAACAACAATTACAAGCACACCGTCATCGCGGTTCAGTTCCTGCAAAAGAGCCATGATCTCGTGGCTCGTCCGAGTGTCGAGGTTGCCTGTAGGCTCATCCGCCAGAATGATGCTGGGCGACATAACCAGCGCCCGAGCAATGCTCACCCGTTGCTGTTCACCACCCGATAGCTCCGTGGAGTGGTGCTTGAGGCGGTGGCCCAGACCCACACGCTCTAGAGCCGCTTTAGCCAGACCCGTACCCTGAGCAGCTTTCCCTCCGTACCGGAGCGGCAACTCCACATTGTTAAGCGCCGTGGTTCGCCGCAGCAGGTTGAAGCTCTGGAAAACAAACCCAATTTGGCGGTTGCGTACCGTCGCCAGCTCCTGGTCGTTGAGGCTGCTCACGAGGTCACCTGCTAACCAGTATTCACCTGCTGTCGGTTGGTCTAGGCAGCCAAGAATATTCATCAACGTCGACTTCCCTGACCCAGAGGGTCCCATGATTGCGAGCATCTCGCCCTCATGTACCTCCAGAGAAACCCCATTCAACGCAGGAACAACTATGTCGCCCATCGTGTACTTCTTGGTTACATCAGTGAGGCGAAGGACGGGTTGACTTGCAATCACTGCGCACCTCCACGACCTCCACCACCGCCGGCTCCACCAAAGCCACCGCCAGCTCCGCCAAAGCCACCTCCGGCTCCACCAAAGCCGCCTCTGCGCTGTAACGTCAAGTTCGCTTGGCCTGCTGCCGTAGAGGGCACCACAATCGTCTCACCCTGCTGCAGGCCATCTGTAATCTCCACAAAAGAGCCGTCCGTCATGCCCAGCCCTATCACCCGCGTCTCTCGCGTCCCGTCAGCCAACGCTACGGTCACGACGAGGTCAGTACCCTCTCGTTCAATCGCTCCTGTAGGGATAAGCAACACGTCTGTCTGCTCTTGCACCACGATTGATGCGGTCACGCCCATGCCTTCACGTACCGTGATTCCGGCCAACGGGCCTCGTTGAGGCAGATTTATTGTTATCGTGATGCCATAACTCACGATGCCGCCCTGGTTTTGGCCAATCAAATCCACACTCTCAACCACACCGGGGAGGGGAGCGTCTGACAGTGCGTTCAGTGAAACACGCACCTGCTGACCGGGCTGCACTTGGAAGATGTCAATCTCGTCCACCTGGCCGGTAACTGAAAGGGCAGTTGGGTCAGCAACACTCACCACCACAGTATTGGCGTTCACCGAATCACCGGCTGCGACGTTTACTGCGGTCACCACCCCTGATATGGGCGATACCATGGACGCCACCGCCAGCGCGGTCTCCGCATCTTCAACGTTCAGTAGGGCGGTCTGTAAAGCAGCCAGCCGCTGCAGCACCAGCACGGGATCAGGGCTTCCCGTCAGGGCTGCCAGGTCCTCTTCTGCCTGGGCCACCGCAACCCGCTGCTGGGCCAGCTTGCCCAGGTCAGTTCCTGCCTGGGCGTTCAACAATGCAGCATCCAGCGCATCCTGGGCATTGACCACAGCAGTCCATGCACCATCAACCTCAGCATCTTTAATCGTTTGACTGGGGAGATACGGAATAAGGGTCAAACCAGCAGCCAAGAGTGGGTCAGGAACATAAGAGGCCCGGAGTTCTTCATCCGCTTTAGTGAGGTCCTCACGGGCAGGGTCTATGGCGTAGTACAAGCGAAGCTTATACGCGTAGGCATCTTTAGCACTCTCCAAGGCAGTCGACGCATCCTCCACCGCCTTGGACTGCGCCAGTGTAGTGGCAGCGTCATTCGCCACCATATTGTCTAGCGCTTCTTGAGCAACCGCCAAAGCAGCCTCCGCTTTAGCCACCTCAAGAGCAGTGGGGCTCAGAAGCTTATCAAGGTTCTGCTGAGCTGTCGCCGCATTGGCTCGCGCCTGGCTTAATGCCGCCTGAAAGCCGGCATCATCCAACCTCACCAGCAGGTCGCCTGCCTGCACGGTATCGCCCGCTTCCACTAGCACCTCGGACACAGCCCCTTGGAGACCAAATTGGAGGTCCTCCTTGTTGGTCAGGGTCACGCTTCCTGAAGAGGACACGGTAATGGAAAGTGTCCCGTTTTCAGCAGTAATCGTGACCTCATCCGCTCCACCGTCTGCCTCATCATCCCCGCCTGAGCAGGCGGCTAGAACGGCAGCCAACAGGATCACCAGACCCAAAAGAATGCTCCGGTGCTTCATCATGCCTAGCATTTAGACTCCTCGCTTCCTTACGCAACTACGGTTGACGCCAAAAGTCTCTCTACCAGTACACGACGCTGGAGGCGACGATGCGTCAGGGTCCACAGCGTACCAATGCCGCTCATATCGCCCGGTGGCGCCTATATCTGTCCAGCCACCGTTGTCAGAAGGTCCAGCGTCCGCTGACGTGAGCCCGCGACATCCTGCCCCGCAGTAAGCACTGTGGCAATAATCTCCGTGGCGCCCCATGAATAGAGTTCTTGGATGCGCTCAGTCACCTGGGCCTCACTTCCAAAGAACACCACCGCATCAATCATCTCGTCGCTCCATTTGTTCGACTCAGCTTCTGGGAAGCCCGCCTCCTTGAACATAGCAATGTAATAGGGCTGCCGCACGTAGTGAGCAAGCTGCTCCCTAGCAGCCGCAAGCACTTCCTGTCGGTCGTCGTGAACACAGATGGGTGCGTGGGCCACAAGAGAGGGCACAGGGCGGCCTGCGCGCTCTGCGCCGCGTGCCATGGCGGGAAGTGCCACGTCACGCAGGTAGACGCCAGGGGAAACCCAGCTTATAGCGCCATCCGTTAGCTCACCGCACATCTCGAAAGACCCCGCACGCAGAGCTGACGCCATCACAGGAATGTCTCCCACAGGCGCTTGTAGGGCTGTATGCGTTGTATAGTGCTTACCTTCAAATTCCATCGACCCATCCCGCAGCAGACCTTTAACAATGGTCACGTACTCCCGAAGATTGGACAGCGGAGTAGAGAAGTCCACGCCAAAGACACGTTCCATAGTCCCTCGGTGGCTTGGGCCGAACCCCAGGCGCACTCGGCCTGGGGCCAAGTTGGCCAGCACCTGCGCCTGCTGTACCGCCGCCACGGGATGCCGGGGCCACGTGGGCGTGATACACGTCCCCAATTTGATGTCCTGGGTCTGCACTGCAGCCGCTGCCAGCACTGTAAGGCCGTCCGCGTTGGGAGAGCCCGTCGTGAGCCAGGCTGCAGGAATGCCCCGCTCTTCCAGGTCTCGAATATTTGCCAATACTTGCTTGGCGTCTCCACCCATTGCGCCGACACCTAGTATCTTTTCTTTCATGATTCCTCCTCCGGGAATAAGGTGACTGCGACTCGCCTTCAACGAGCGATGCCAACGCTAGCCTCTTGAACGATAAGTGGCAAGATAAGGCCTGCAAGAGAGGGCGTTTTTATTTTCAATGCAGGAACAAGAATAGACACTCGTTACCCCGTGGGGACCGCTTTAGGGGCATCGCCACTCGGCTTCCTGGTAGTGACTCTTCGGCCCTCCCGTCGAAGCAGGCTATAAACAACAGGAATAACCAACAAGGTTAGAAATGTGGACGTCGCCAGCCCACCTATGACTACCGTAGCCAGCTCAGCACCAATAATGGTGCCCTCTGTCACAAAAACCGCCATGGGCACCAAGGCAAAGCTCGTGGTAAAAGCCGTCATCAGTATGGGCCGTACTCGCGCCCTGCCACCCTCAATCAAAGATTCGTAGACGCTCATGCCTTGGGCTCGTAACTGTTCCACCAAGGACACCAGGACAATAGCGTTGGTCACCACCAATCCAATGAGCATCAGCATGCCAATGAGTGCGGGCAGTCCCAGCGTACGCTGCGTGATGTACAGCGCACCCAACGCGCCAATGGATGCAAGAGGCAGGCTCAAAACAATCACTATGGGTGTGATAAGGGATCGCATACTAACCATCATCACCAAATACACCAGACCAATACCAATCACCATGGCTAGTGCCATCTGCTTAAACGCCTCGTCAATGTCCGCAGAGGCCCCGCCGGCTTCTAATGTCACGCCTCGTGGAAGCCCAATTTCCTCAATAATTTTCGTAACTTGAGAATTCACCTGATTCACATTCGGGTCGATGATAGAGCCCGTGATAGTCACTGCCCGCTGGCCGTTAATCCGGCTGACAGCTGTGAGGTCTTCCCATCCTCCTCCTCCAGGTGCAAGGCCATCGGTACTAACATTAACAAGGCCATCCATCTGCCGGAGCTTAGTCACAATCAGGTTGGCTGTAGCCGAGGCAGCTTCATAAGCGTCACCAAACAGCCGAAGTTCCAGCAAGTTGTCTTGAGGCCCGCCGCCGCCAGCCTGCGCTACTTGGGCGGTGGCCACGCCACGGTTCAATTCCTCACGAAGGGCCATCGCAACAGCCTCGCCGTCGCTATCTTCGTTCAGGACCACCAGGAAATTGGCTGAATTGGAGCTACCCTCACGACCTCCGCCCGGACCAAACAAGCTGCCTACGCCACCAGCCGTTACCTGATAGGTTTCAGCTGCGCCCTCTAGCCGCATCCGTTCCAGCACTGCCTCCGCAACCGCCACCTCCTCGAGCAGGATCTTCTGCTCTGTGCCTCGCGGCACCGTCAGGTTAACGGTGATCAAATCGCCGCCAGAACTTGGAAGAAACGTGATGGGAATCAGCGGCAGTAGCCCCAAACTCCCAACAAAGAGCACTACTGCCAAGCCAATAGAGGTCAGTTTATGTCGAAGCGCCCACCCAATGGCCGGTGTGTACGTCCGTTGTATCCACGTGTCTTTGCCAGCCATCCCGCTCGACGTGGGGTTAATGAACAGACTGCCCAGTACCGGCACTACGGTGAGCGCCACAAGTAGCGACGCCATTAATGCAAAGGTTATGGCGTAAGCAAAGGGCAGGAAAAAGCTGCCAATAATACCGTCTATAAGACCCAGGGGAACAAAGACCGCAATGGTGGTCAGTGTGGACACAGTGATGGGACCTGCCACCTCTTTGGTCGCCGCAAAGGTGGCCACTACTCTATCTCCGCCACGTTGAATGTGCTTATAGACATTCTCCAGCACTACAATGCTGTCGTCCACAACACGCCCCACAGCAATGGCAAGTCCGCCCAGTGTCATCAAATTCAAAGTCATCCCTTGCCAGCCCATGATGAGAAGCCCGCCCAAAATGCTGGCCGGAATGGAAATGCCGATAACCAGTGTAGGCCGCACGCTGAAGAGGAATGCAAAAATGATAATGACAGCAAAGACCGCGCCCAGCGTCGCCTCGCGTTGTAGGCTCTTGATCGACGCCTCAATCTCAGGCGCCTGGTTCACCAGTGTGATGAACTCCGTGCCGGCGGGCAACGTCTCGACTAGCGATTCAAGCTTCTCTTGGACGACGCTGACCACCTCTACAGTGTTGGAGTCGGGGTCCTTGAGCACTGATACAGTCAAGCTTGGCTGGCCGTTGGTCCGAGTCACGCTGGTGCCTGCCAGCGTCCCAGGCGGCACCTCCGCGCTGAATACGCCCGGCACTGACATCACCTCCGGCAACACCTGTGCCATGACCGCATCGTAAAGATCAGCCGGGTCACCCTTCCTTAATACGCTAAACTGGAGAATAGGGAATTCATCAGGGTTCACCCTGGTAACCCGTGGTGTTAGCGCAGCAGATGGGAGCGTCACCAGGGCAAGGTTCCTCTCAACAATACTGGACACGTGCTCCATATCCGTCCCCATCTCAAACTCCGCCACCAAAACAGAGATACTGGTCGACGATGTAGAACTCAACGAATCGAGCCCCTCGATGCCGTCAAACGCGCTTTCCAGAGGAATCGTGATGTCCTGAAGGACAGTGGCCACGTTATTTCCCGGGTAAGGGGCAAAGACCGCAACTAACGGGAACTCAATGTCAGGCAGGAGCTCTGCTTGCATGCGGGTCAGAGCGGCTCCTCCGCCAACCATGATCGCAATCATGACAAGGATGGTAATGATCCGCCCGCGAAGAGCAAGGGAAGTCAGCATGCTCATAGGACCCTCATTTGATTTTTGAATTTGAACAACGAACCCACCATTCGCTAGTGGAAGGTGGCTTGAAAAGAAAGCAGGGACGACTGTAACGTGCGGTCAACAGCTGGCAAGGCGCGTGCAGGAGGAGGCATGTGGGTTGAGCAAACGTTTGAGACTAGAGGTGTGGTGTGGTTGGTGGGCCACCCTGGAATCGAACCAGGGACCTCAGTCTTATCAGGACTGCGCTCTAACCGACTGAGCTAGTGGCCCATAACCTGTAGCCATTTTAGCATCGCCGCCGCTTCATGGCCATCTGCAGCCTATTAACTGTCTACCAGTCAACCCCTCGTCTATAATCTCCTCATTCACTACCTTCAGTCCGGGGATTATCTTTGACCAAACGCTTCCCCAATCTCTTCTACCTAACCGTCTTCCCCATAGGCCACTTCTCGGTGGACGCGCCCGGCGGCGCCCTATGGCTTCTGGTGCCCGCCATGGCGTTGGAGTGGGGACTCTCTCCTGCGGAGGCCGGGTTCATCATCACCGCCCACAACCTTGGGGCCGGACTGGGC
This sequence comes from Dehalococcoidia bacterium, assembly GCA_963693605.1. GTDB lineage: Bacteria > Chloroflexota > Dehalococcoidia > Lucifugimonadales > Australimonadaceae > JAQBVZ01. Next base: position 18,908 of record CAVOAJ010000001.1, read on the forward strand.
TACCTCCCCGCAGGCATCCTTGCAGACCGCATCGACAGACGGGGACTCCTTCTTCTGGGCAGCATCTGGTGGGTAGTCGTAGGCTACATCGCGGCCTCCATGGCACCGGGTTACTGGGCAATCGTCTTGCTATTGGCCATAGCTGCTATTGGTGACGCCGCCTGGCACCCAATAGCAACCGGCACCATGGTGCAACGCATGCCTCAGCGGCGGGCGTACGCCCTAGGCGTTCACCTCACCGGAGGGATGATGGCAGAGGTCATCATCCCTGTAGCCGTTGGAGTCCTGCTCACTGTCATGGACTGGTACACCGTCCTACGGCTATCAGTTCTGCCTGCTGTTTTGTTTGGCATCGCCTTTCTTTGGCTTCACAGGAAGGTCCCGCAGGGCAGAGGGCCTACTCTTTCCTGGAATGACCTTCGGGCCCTTGTCCGCGTCTGGAGCAGACCGCTGGGAATTGGCACTTTTGTCATGATGGCCATGTCCAGCGTCTCATATATCGGCCTACTCGCCATGACGCCCCTCTTCCTCCAGGAACACCACGGCTATTCATCCGTTGCCTCCGGTGCCATATTCGCTGTCATGCTCCTTGGCGGAGCTGTAGCCGCCCCCTTGCTGGGCCGCCTGGCAGACCGGGTCAGTCGCAAACGAGTCATCATCTTCGCTCTGGCCCTTGGGGCCATAGGGAGCGGTATCGCCGCCTTCACCACAACCGGCGTCATACTGATCGCGGGGCTTACCCTGGGAGCATCCATCCTGACCGGCGTGAGACCTGTGTTGCTAGCCACAGCCATTGAAATATCAAGGCAACGGGAAACCACTACTCTGGGTTTCGTATACACAGCTATGGACGGAGTGGGGGCCATGGGTGCGGTGCTTGCTGGCCTGTCAGGCAGCGTAGACCTGCGCTACGCCATTGTGTTCGCCTCTGCAACCGCTGCAGCTACCACGCTCATAGCGGGGCTGCTGCCACTTGCCAACAACCTCTCAACTCAGCAGAGCGCTGCAGAGACAGTCGACTGATTAGTGCAGGTTTTTTCAGATCGCTAACAGGCAAAAAGAAAGAGACCAGCCGCATGGCTGGTCTCTTTTGTGTCTTACGCACCTTAGCGCAGTGAATAGTGGAAGGAGATACGCAATTATCGTTTTTGCCGTCCGGCCTCGATAAATCGAGGGATAGAACAGAACCATGGACTACGGGAGCAGAACTCAACCAGTAGTCTTCCGGCCCAGCCCTCCGAAACGGACCGACCTAGGATATCCCATAAAGGGAACTCCCTAGAAAGGAGGTGATCCAGCCGCACCTTCCGGTACAGCTACCTTGTTACGACTTCGTCCCAGTCATCGGTCCCGCCCTCGGCGCAGGCCTCCTTACGGTTAGCTGTGCGACTTCAAGCGTTACCAACTTCCATGACGTGACGGGCGGTGTGTACAAGGCCCGGGAACGTATTCACCGCAGTAGGGCTGATCTACGGTTACTAGCAACTCCACGTTCATGCAGGCGAGTTGCAGCCTGCAATCCCAACTGGGGGTTGGTTTAAGGGATTTGCTCCGTCTCGCGACGTGGCTACCCGTTGTCCAACCCATTGTAGCGTGTGTGTAGCCCAGGGCGTAAGAGCCATGATGACTTGACGTCATCCCCACCTTCCTCTTCGGATTACGAAGCAGTCTCGCTAGAGAAATCAACTAGCGACGAGGGTTGCGCTCGTTGCGGGACTTAACCCAACACCTCACGGCACGAGCTGACGACAGCCATGCAGCATCTGTGACGGCTCCCCGAAGGGTCCCCCATCCTTTCGGTCAGGGTACCACCGACATGTCAAGCCCTGGTAAGGTTCTTCGCTTTGCATCGAATTAAACCACACGCTCCGCTGCTTGTGCGGGCCCCCGTCAATTCCTTTGAGTTTTAGCCTTGCGGCCGTAGTTCCCAGGTGGGGTGCTTAACGCGTTAGCTTCGACACGGAGGGGGTCGATACCCCCCATATCTAGCACCCATAGTTTAGGGCGTGGACTACCCGGGTATCTAATCCGGTTTGCTCCCCACGCTTTAGCGCCTCAGCGTCAGGGTCGGCCCAGAGCACCGCTTTCGCCACAGGTGTTCCTCCTGATATCTACGCATTTCACCACTACACCAGGAATTCCGTGCTCCTCTACCGCCCTCAAGCCAAGTGGTATCGGTAGACGCCTCCAGGTTAGGCCTGGAGATTAAACCACCGACGGACTCGGCCGCCTGCGCGCCCTTTACACCCAGTAAATCCGGATAACGCTTGCCCCCTACGTATTACCGCGGCTGCTGGCACGTAGTTAGCCGGGGCTTATTCCTGGGGTACCGTCCTTGCTCTTCCCCCAGAAAAGGGGTTTACGACCCTCGGGCCTTCTTCCCCCACGCGGTGTCGCTGCGTCAGGCTTTCGCCCATTGCGCAAGATTCCCTGCTGCTGCCTCCCGTAGGAGTGGGGGCCGTGTCTCAGTCCCCCTCTGGCCGGTCGTGCTCTCACACCGGCGACCCGTCATCGGCTTGGTGGGCCGTTACCCCGCCAACTACCTGATGGGACGCAAGCCCGTCCATGGGCGCCCGAAGGCTTTAGTCTCCAACCTTACAGTCAGAGACAACATGCGGTATTAGCTCCGATTTCTCGGAGTTGTTCCTCACCCATGGGAAGGTTGCTTACGTGTTACTCAGCCGTCTGCCACTCGCTTCCCAGACCGAAGCCCGAGTCGCTCGTTCGACTTGCATGCATTAGGCGCACCGCCAGCGTTCATCCTGAGCCAGGATCAAACCCTCAGATAATATATCTGGGTCTTATCCGACCCTTACGTTTACTAAAGAACCGTATCTCAAAAGATACGGGGCGCACTCCTTCCACTATTCACTTGTTAAGGTTCGCAAGACACAAATCCGGCCCCTTTGGGCCGGTCTATATACTCTACGCGTTCCCCGCAGTCACGTCAAGGCAGATTTGCCAGATTCACTACCCACATCACCCTGAATCTGCCCTAGACGCCACTCAATTAAAATCCCGGCAGCCGCCCCATTCCCTCTAGCTCTGTAACTTTAATCTCCAAATCACGGCTCACCCTGTCCCATACTTGCTGGGCAAGGAGGTCCTCTGCCATGCTAGCGTCAAGGACAGTCCATCGTTCCGGCTCCCGCGCCGCAAGTTTCAAGTAACCGTCCCTCACGCGCTTGTGGAACGCCACCCCCGCAGACTCAAAGCGCTGCTCGTCACTCTCCTCAGCCCGTTTGGAACCGTCCCTGTCTCGCTGGCCGTCGTCCCTACCATCATCCAGAGAGGTCTGGACCCTTGCCCTGTTCAGCCCTATTTCAACAGGTACATCCAACAGAAACGTGATATCAGGCCACCGGCCAGCAGTAGCCAGGTCATTGGCACTTCTAATATTCCGCAGAGGCACTCGCCTCCCATAGCCCTGATAGGCGGTTGTAGAGTCCGCGTAACGGTCTGCCACCACCACCTTCCCCTGTTCAAGAGCTGGCAACACAATTCGCCGCACTAGCTCGCTGCGGGCTGCCGCAAAAAGGAAAATCTCAGCCTCTGGCGTTAGAGGGCTGCTGGTTGACTTCAAGTAGCTGCGCAGATGGCTACCAAGGTCCGTCGTTCCTGGCTCTTGCACGCGTACAACTCGATAGCCCTGCACAGCAAGACGATCACACAAAATCTCAGACTGGGTACTCTTCCCAGAACCCTCTCCGCCCTCAAATGAAATGAAAAGACTCATTGTTGTCCTATCACAATTGGGTTACGACTTTCCGCGGTATATAGTCACTCGACGCTGTGGCTCCCGCCCAGAGCTGCGTGACCGCAGGCGGGCACCCTCCGCTACCTGATGCTGCACCCGCCGAATATAGGAGCTCTGCGGCGTCAGCTCTACAGAGGGCGTCTGGCCCACAAGGATGCGTTCAATGCCATCCTGCGCCTCCGCCATCGCCCCGTCCACGGCATTGCCAGGAGGGCCTTGCTCAGGAGTCGTCAAGTTTTCAAGAAAACTGGCAATCTGTGCTGGAGTGTTCCGCCTCAGAACAAAGACTGGCTTTGACTGCTCTTCCGCTATCCGCAACACAGCAGGGAACCGCTTGAAGTGACTCTTCGTCGTTAGTACAAGGTCAGCATCAACAACGTTGCCCACCACTAGCACCTGAGCGCCGGTTGCCAGGGCCACCTGCTCCAACCGCTCCTTGCTCACCCCGTAAGCATGCACACGGGTCTGTATGCCTCCTGTAGCAACCTCTCGAACCCTCCGTTCGGCCCGCACGCCTGTCGTAGGTGACTGAGGGCCATCTCCGTTTGAGATTGCTGGCCTGAGCGTTCCTTGCGCGTTGCCACCCAAGGTTCCTTTGCGCTGCTCCTGAGCTCGCCGGACGTTCCCAGACTCATCAAGCCAGCGCACCTCAGGGGTCACGGTCTGTCCCCGCAAAAGCCGGTCAACCGTCTGTGCCACATCCAGATGCACTGCCACTCGCTGCCAGCTTTGAATCTCCACCAACACATCAAAGGTTGGTGGAGCCTTGCGTTCAAGGATGGTTTTTTGGGTCCTGCGGCGGTGGGCCTCATCATCGCCAAGGGTCACCGTCTGGACGCCGCCGACCAAGTCCGAAAGCGTAGGGTTGATGAGCAGGTTGTCCAGGGTATTCCCATGGGCCGTGGCAATCAGTTGTACACCCCGTTCAGCAATGGTCCGGGCGGCTGCCGCCTCCTGCTCAGTCCCCATCTCATCCACAATAATCGCTTCCGGCATATGGTTCTCTACGGCCTCAATCATCACTGAGTGCTGTAGCGCAGGGGTACGTACTTGCATACGGCGGGACCTGCCAATGGCTGGGTGTGGAATATCGCCATCACCGGCTATCTCATTGGAAGTGTCCACAATCACAACGCGTTTATGGGCCGTATCGGCCAACACCCTGGCCATCTCACGCAGCATGGTGGTCTTCCCAACACCGGGGCGTCCCACTAGGAGAATGCTCTGGCCTGAGGTGACCAAGTCCTCCAGGATGCGCACCGTGCCAAATACGGCTCTGCCCACCCTGCACGTCAAGCCCACAATCTTTCCCGCCCTGTTCCGGATGGCTGATATCCGATGAAGCGTCCGTTCAATCCCAGCCCTGTTGTCATCTCCAAAAGGGCTCAGTCTGTCCACCACGGACTGGATGTCCTCTTCAGTGACTTCCGTGGAGTCCAAGTACATGTCCCGTTGAGCGAAACGTGCCTCCGGCAACCGGCCTAGATCAAGAACCACTTCAAGCAAACTGGAGAGGTCGTCCTGCTGTTGAACCTGCTCTTGTATGCGCTGGGGCAACGTTGCCAGCAGCGCATGCAGGTCATCTGTAGCGCGCTCATGTGGGACTGATTGGACATCTTGTATCACGGCCACCTCACTCAATACTGCCCAGCACTTAGGCCTGGACAGCCGACATTGATACTTGTTTCACCGGCTTTGCCAATGACTTGATAAATAAACGATATTCCCGTTCCAGTCTCCACCCGTTCTGCTCCAGCGCTCGTATCAATTCTGGCTGATGTTCCTGCAAGACCCATGCTGGCTGCTTGTCTCCATCACATAAGCGCAGCGCCTCTCCGCACAGCAGGCGGGCCGCAGCGCCTTCATCGGGATGAAGCATTGCCTCAATGGTAGGCCTTTCACCCTTGTAGACTACCCGCACCCAGCCTCGAAGGTGTCCCTCTCGTTCCCAGACAAACTCATCCGCAGCGCCTTCTACCCTCTCCCGCGCATCTTGCCATTGGTCCATGGTAAGCGCGTAGGCAGACCGGATTGACACTGGAACGCTGGCATTATAGAGGCGGAACACATCATGCAGGTCAACGCTCTTCATGGGCCGCATCTGCAACATGGCATAGCGATCATCAGCCGACGCCTCTCCACCAGGCACATAAACCTCTTCATGCGGCCCTGCCACAAACCCCGTGTGTCGAGCCACAATCTCCATGGGACTACCGTCTTCCATTCGCCAAAAGAGGCGCTCGCCCCCTTGCTCTCCCACGCTCACGACACACTTCTCCAAAAGCGAATCGCACCGCTCCTCCCCCTTCGGAGATACATAGAGATGCGCCACTTCCCATGCCCGCGGCCCTTGTCGTGGCCTCACAACAGATACAGCCTGCAAATGCATTCCGCTTACCATCGCGAGTGCCTGTCGCTGTACAGATGACGGCGATAGCCCAAGTTGCGCCAGCTCCAAGAATGAAATTTCGCGTTTGGGGCCCAGCAGTCGGCCGCGTGTGAACGCATGATCAGGGCCGCGTAAGCGTCCGCCAACCACCTGCCGAGTCAGGTCTGTTATGTGCAAAGTTCTAATCATGACCGTACTGCAGCATCCACAAGTTCAAGGAAATACCGGTGCAGGCGGTCATCAAGTGTGAGTTCAGGGTGAAACGCAGTGGCAAGCAGGTTACCCTGGCGCACCGCCACAGCGCTTCCATCCTCCAGCTTGCTTAACACCTGAACATCTGGGCCTATTTCGCAAACACGAGGCGCCCTGATGAATACAGCATGAAGCAAGCCGCCTTCAACGCCGGTCACATCTAGGTCAGTCTCAAAGGACTGCACCTGCCGTCCAAAGGCATTCCTTTGGACAACCATATCCATCATGCCTAGCGGAATGGGGAGGTCTTCTATCAAGTCACGAGCTAGGAGAATCATGCCTGCGCAAGTGCCCCAAACGGCTCGTCCAGAAGCGCCATAGGCCACTATAGTCTCTCGTAGGCCATAGATGTCTAAGAGCTTCGCAATGGTTGTGCTTTCGCCACCGGGAATAACCAGGCCATCGGCCCTGAGAAGTTCGTCGGCTGTACGAACTTCATGGGCGGAGGCTCCCAGTTGGCGGAACACAGAAATGTGTTCAGCAAAATCGCCTTGCAGGGCTAAAACGCCTACAGTAAGTGCCAGCGCCGCCACCCCCTTACTACCACCCTCGCGTGGCCAACTGCTCCTCTGGCTTCAGTGAGCTGGTGCTGATGCCGGGCATAGCCTCGCCCAGCCCCTTTGACGCCTCCGCAATGGCACCGGGGTCATTGTAGTGAGTCACCGCTTTCACCATCGCCTGCGCGCGAGCTGAGGGATTAGAAGACTTGAATATGCCAGAGCCCACAAAGACGCCGTCAGCTCCCAACTGCATCATCAAAGCTGCGTCTGCGGGAGTCGCCACACCGCCAGCGGCAAAGTTGACCACCGGCATCCGGCCCTGCTCTTTAACCGCTTGGACCAACTCAAGTGGAGCGCCTAGCTCCTTCGCCTTGGCTGCAAGCTCATCCTCAAGCATGTTCTGGATTTCACGAATCTGGTCCATAACTGTCCGCATGTGCCGAACAGCCTCCACAATGTCTCCGGTCCCGGCTTCGCCCTTTGTGCGAATCATGGCTGCGCCTTCGGAAACCCTACGGAGCCCCTCCCCCAAGTCGCGACAGCCACACACAAATGGCACCTTGAAATTATGCTTCCAGATATGATGAGACACATCTGCTGGCGTCAATACCTCGGACTCATCAATGTAGTCCACACCAAGTGACTCCAGCACCTGCGCTTCCACAAAATGCCCAATCCGGCACTTGGCCATGACCGGGATGCTTACCGCTTTGATGATGGCCTCAATCATTGATGGGTCGGACATACGGGCCACGCCCCCGTCCGCACGGATGTCAGACGGAACTCGTTCCAGCGCCATGACAGAGCAGGCACCCGCATCTTCCGCTATCTTGGCTTGCTCAGCGTCTATCACGTCCATGATGACGCCGCCCTTCAACATTTGGGCGAGACCATCCTTAACTTTCCACGTACCGGTTTCGGTTGCCATATTCCTCACTCATCAATCGTCACTGTGTGTCTACATTATAGCGCCGGAAACTTCACCCACGCACCATCTCACGCAAGGAGCGTTGCTAACGCTGACTCCACCTCATTCAGTGGCACCAATGAGCCCTCAGCATCCTGGCGGCGCTTGGCTTCCACCGCGCCCTGCTTGATATTGCGCCCACTCACCACCAGCCGCACCGGCAAACCCAAGAGGTCTGCATCATTGAACTTCACGCCTGCTGATTCCGTCCGGTCATCATAGAGCACCTCATAACCTGCTCCTTCCAACCTGCCATAAAGCTCCTCCGCAGCTGACCCAACCTCCGGGTCCTGGGGGTTTAACGACAGAAGATGCACCTGGTACGGTGCAATGGGGGCGGGGAAGATGATCCCCTTATCATCGTGGTTCTGCTCAATGGCTCCCGCCAGCAACCTTCCCACGCCAATGCCGTAACATCCCATGATGATCGGGCGTTGTTGGCCTTGAGCGTCCAGAAAATTTGCCTTCAACGTCTCCGTGAAATAGGTGCCCAGCTTAAAGACATGGCCAACCTCAATACCGCGCACAGTCGTGAGGGACGTACCGCACACCGGGCAGCCGTGGCCCTCCTCTGCCAGTGCAATATCATCCACAGTCTCCACGGCAAAATCTCGTGGGAAATTCGCATTCACGTAGTGATATCCAGGCTTGTTGCCGCCCACAGCAAAGTTATTGCCAAGGCTGATTGAATCATCCGCCACCAAACGCACGTTGTTCTTGCCAATGGGTGACGTATACCCGCGAGCCAGCCCGGCGGCCTGGGACTCCTCCGGCGTAGCCAGCCGGAGCTCTTTGGCGTGAAGGAGGTTCTTCAGCTTAACTTCATTCACTTCAAGGTCGCCTCTAATCGTGACCAAGACCATCTCGCCATCAGCCATGTAGAACACAGCTTTGAGCGTCTTGCTGGAAGGTATCTTGAGGAACTCCGCCAAGGCTTGGATTGTTTCAATGCCTGGCGTCTCCACCAGGTCCAAGTCTCCTTCCGGTTCTAGTTCCACGGGAGGTTTCTGAGAGCGTGCCCGCTCAGCATTTGCTGCGTAGCCGCAATTTGAGCACGTCAGAATCGTATCCTCTCCGCTCTCGGCGGGCAGGATGAACTCATGTGAGTCCTTGCCCCCTATTGCGCCGCTATCCGCCTCCACAGCCAGGGTCGGGAGGCCACAGCGCTCGAAGATAGTGTTGTACGCCGCCAACATTTTGCGATACGTGATGTCCAGACTCTCTTCATCTGCATCGAAGGAATATGCATCCTTCATGTCAAATTCACGGACCCGTATTAGGCCGGCACGAGGCCGAGGTTCGTCCCGGAATTTCGTTTGTATTTGGTACACCATAGATGGCAGGTCACGGTAGCTGCTGATATTGGAGCGCGCCAGAGACGTGACCACCTCCTCATGAGTCGGAGCCAGCACCATGTCACGCAAGCGACGGTCTTTGAGGCGGAATAAATTGTCGCCAAAACCAGCGTCCCGGCCCGTCTCGCGCCAAATTTCCATGGGTTGCAGCGACGGCATCCGCACCTCTTGGCCGCCGGACGCGTCCATCTCTCTTCGAATAATGGACTCAATCTTCCGCATGGCGCGGAGCGCCAACGGTAGGTACGTATACACACCTGCGGCAACCTGAGAAATCATGCCCGCCCGGAGCATCAGGCGATGGCTGGTCGTTTCCGCCTCAGCCGGGTCCTCTCGCAGCGTTTTTGAAAAAAGTTGTGTCGATCGCACGGAAAATTACCTCACCGTCTTGTCGTCATACGTCCACAAATTCACCGCGTGCACATGGCTGCGGAGTGAACCCGAGGCAAGTAGCATACCAAAGCATGTGCATAATAGGCAGAAGCCCCACAGCCCTAACTACGATACGACAGTACTTCTCGCCATTTCAGGCCCACCACCACCAGCACCACGGCTGCAAAGGCGCTTCCTGCCAAAAGCGCATTTGGAGCACCCAACTGCACTGCAAGCGCACCCATGACCAAGTAGCCCAAAGAAGGTGACCCCCGAGCAAAGGCCTGGTGTACTGAGGTTGCACGCCCCCTGATCTCGTCTGGCACCAGAAGCTGCGTCGTCGTCTGCCGCATGATCGTTGCCACTCCGTCCAGGCCGCCTACCGCCGCAATGAGCACCAGTGAGAGCGCGAACGAGGTTGACTGGGAGAACAAGGCCACAGCAACCAGATACCCGAGCAGGGTTACCAGCACAACCGCACCCTTATGCCGTATATCTCCAATCAGCAGGAGGATACCGGCGCCTACCAGAAACCCCACCGCTGGCGCTGACATGAGCATCCCAAACCCTGAGGCGCCCACTCCCAAAATATCCTCTGCAAACACCGGCATCAGCCCTCGATAGCCCGTGGATATTGCGGCAACCGTGTCCAGCACAATAAGCGCCAAGATGATGTGAGTAGACCATATGAACTTCAGACCCTCCACCATGTGGCTGGCGCTGAAATGGCGGATACCCCGTGCATACTGGCCCGCTGGGACACGTAAAAACAGAAAGGCTGCCACCACAGGAATAAACAGAGCCGCGTTTATCACATATGTGCTGCCGGCACCTTGCCAATCAATCAAAAGCCCACTCGCTGCAGGGCCAAACAACATGGTGGCGTGGCGGATGGTCGAATTCAGCGTAATCGCGTTGGTCAAGTGAGACCGGGGTACCAAGGAGGGGATAAGCGCAGTCCGGGCGGGCTGCTCAAAGACATTGATAGCTGACGCACCCATCGTGATAACGTAGATATGCCACACCGCAATATTCCCGCTGATGGTGAGCCCGGCCAGCGTTGCCGCTAGGACCATGCTCGTTGTCTGGGAAATTATTATCAGCTTCTTGCGGTCAACCAGGTCAGCAAACGAACCGCCAAAGATGCCCAGAAGGATTGCGGTACCACCTTGGAAAAGGCCGACGAGGCCCAGTTGTAAGGGGTCTCCAGTCAGTTCGTACACCAACCAGAGATTGGTGACCATCCGCATCTGTTGGCCCAATGCACTAACGAACCACGTGCCCGCTAGGAGAGAAAACTGGGGGTACGCAAGAGACCCCCACGGCTTTACAGTAACCGGCGGGGTCTTATCAGCTTCAGCGTTCCCTAACGGGGCTCTGTCGGTGGACCTTTGGTCCAATCGTGCCTCCCGGCAATCAGCAGAGGTGCCGACTCGTCCTACAGTGCAGCAACCTCTTCCATCAACGCCTCCAGCATGTCAGCCTCAGCCACCACCCTGACCTTCTGGCCTTTGCGGAAGATAACGGCGCGGCCGTTACCGGCAGCAATACCCACATCAGCGTCCTTCGCCTCACCGGGGCCATTTACCTCACAGCCCATGACCGCCACTTTGACCTGTTTATCCATCTTCTTCAACATCTGGTCAACCGTATTGGCCAGCTTCCGTATATCCACATCAGCGCGTCCGCATGACGGACACGCAACAAGGCTGACACCCTTCTTACGGAGGTCCAGCGCCTTCAATATCTCGTAACCAACCTCCACCTCTTCGCGTGACTCATCACTCAAAGAGACGCGGATTGTGTCGCCTATGCCGTCATAGAGAAGGACACCTAGACCAATGGCAGAGCGAATGGAGCCGCCCCGGGCGGTACCCGCTTCAGTGATGCCCAAGTGGAACGGGTACGGGACCATGGTCGCGAGCTTACGATAGGCCTCCACCGTGGTATCCACGTCATAGGCCTTCAGTGATATTTTAATCAGGTCAAAGTCCAAGTCTTCTAAGACGCTGATCTCCCAAAGAGCAGTGGCCACCATGTGATCGACTGCCGAGATAGTGTCACCGCCACCCGCAGCCTCCGACCCTTTGGTGAGCAGATTCACGCCATCCTGAGACCGGCGTAGCCCACGGGTTTTGCCAATCTGCCCCACAGGCGGCAAGCTCCCGAAATTTACGCCTATCCGTATGGGCACCTGCCTGACCTTCGCCTCGCGGACAATCTCCCCAACCTTTTCAGCGTCACGGATATTGCCGGGGTTGAGTCGCAAGCAATCCACACCCTGCTTCAGTGCTTCCAAAGCTAACTGGTAGTGAAAGTGTATGTCCGCCACCACCGGAATGTGGACTTGGCTCTTAATCTCACCCAAGGCCTGCGCGGCCTCCATATCAGGCACAGCGCAACGGATAATTTCACAGCCCGCCTCTTCCAACTCAAGGATCTGGCGGACAGTGGCCGCCACGTCCCTGGTGTCGGTCTTGGTCATGGACTGAACAGTAACGGGGGCGTCCCCGCCAATTTTTACACCGCCAACAAAAACGGGCTTGGTGACCCGGCGCTTACCCATATCATCCTCACTATTGGTTCACGGCTAAGGGGCTAAAAGCCACCGCCGGTTACGATCCTGGTAATGTCATTCACGCTGACAACAACAACCAGCCCTATGACTAGAACGAATCCCATCAAATGGACCAACCGTTCCTTTTCAGGAGTGATACGGCGCCCGCCACGAAGCAATTCTAGCAGTACAAAGGTAATGCGGCCACCGTCGAGAGCAGGGATGGGCAGTAGGTTTACTATCGCCAAGTTCATGCTGATAAGCGCCGTCCAGAAGATCAGCGGCACCAGTCCAGAACGGGCCACCTCACCCGTGAGCTGCGCAATGCCTATTGGGCCCGCCACGCCCACCGGTGCCGAGCCAGTGATCATTCGCGATATCTCGTTCTTCGCGATAATCAATATCTCGCCCATTTGCGTCAAACTGGAAGGCACCGCCTCCCAGATTGGCTCAGAACGGCTTACCTCCGGCTCTACCACCAACTCCAGGCCGGATAGCTCAGCAGCCGAAGCTGCCAAGGCATATTCCTGAATCTCTCCATTGCGGAGCACACCCAGTGAGACCGCTCCATCAGCTTGTTCAGCGTGGGCCGCAGCAATCGCAACCGCTATGTCGTCCGCATCCAATATGAGTTGGTTGTGCACCCACAACAGGAGGTCGCCTGCTTGCAGACCTGCAGCCTGAGCCGTGGAACCCGGTGCCACCCTCGTGATAGTCACCCTTGCATCCGCAAAGGTGATGCCAGCCGCGCCCTGGTCCTCAGGCGGATTCGTCCTTGGCACTAGAGACGTGGTGTAAACCTCGCCACCACGGTCCACCACCCATTCACTAGACGCTCCCAACCGGAGCTGTATAGCAGTGCGGAGGTCTGCTGAGTTATTGATGGTACGGCCGTCCACTTCCTCCACAATGTCGCCAGAGAGCAAGCCAGCCTGTTCCGCCGGAGAGCCGGGGGCCGTGTCCGTGATAATTACATCCGTCACAGGCACATTGGTTGGGACCATAAAAACAATGGTCAACAGAATAATGGGCAACACCGCATTCATAAGCGGTCCTGCCGCCATGACCGCCAGTCGCACCCAGGGTGAATGAGACGCCAGGCTGTCTGGAACATCCGGGTCCTCTTCACTGGAAAAGCTCACGAACCCGCCTAGAGGGAGCAGGTTGATGGAGTAGATGGTTTCGCCACGCGTGAAAGAAAATAGACGAGGCGGGTAGCCGATGCCGAACTCGCTCACCTTGACCTTAAACAGTCGCGCCACGCCAAAGTGACCAAACTCATGGACCACCACCACAACCAACAAAACCGCTGCAAAAGCTAGAAGTGTTTGCACCTAACGCCCCCTTACCAGTTCCCACACACGCCGCCTCGCCCACTCATCCGCAGCTAGGATCCCTTCAATAGAACTTTCCGAGGAAGATTCGTGGGAGTCCAATACGTCACACACAAGCCTATTGATATCACTAAATCCAATTTTACCCTCTAAAAACAAGTGCACCACCTCCTCGTCGGCAGCGCTCAACACAGCAGGGAACGTCCCTCCAGCCCTGCCAGCATCAACGGCCGTCTTAAACGCGGGGTAGCGCTCCATGTCCATCTGCTCAAAGGTTAACGGTGAATGCTGCAGGGGATCAAATTTGGGCAGCGTGCTGTTGGCCACCCTGTCCGGGTACATCAGCGCATACTGAATGGGCAACCGCATATCCGGTGGTCCCAATTGCGCCTTCACTGAGCCGTCAGCAAATTCCACCATGGAATGGATAACACTCTGGGGGTGAACGACAACCTCAATTTGGTCCCACGGCATTTGAAAGAGCCAATGGCATTCAATAACCTCAAATCCCTTGTTCATCAGCGTAGAAGAATCAATCGTGATTTTCTGGCCCATGACCCAGGTTGGGTGCTGCAATGCCTGTTCAGCCGTGACGGTTGCCAACTCCCCCAACGGCCTTTTCCGGAAAGGGCCTCCTGAAGCAGTGATGATGAGCTTGGAGACAGGCTGGTCCTCACCGCGCATGCACTGCCAGATGGCTGAGGGCTCACTGTCCACGGGTAGAATTGCCGCACCTGCATGGCGGGCTGCCTCATTCAGCAACTCCCCCGCCATGACAATGACTTCCTTGTTGGAGAGCGCCACCGCTTTGCCGTGTCGGATGGCTTCAAACGTGGGGCTCAGACCTGCCCTGCCAGTGGTGGCCACCATGACCACATCCACCTCAGCGTCTGCCGCCATCTCTTCCATCGTAACGAAATCGGTTCCTTTTCCCCACGCCAGTCCATTCACGTCACCGTCAGCCCAAACCATACGGGGATGAAACTCCCGCACCTGTTCTGCCAACAGTTCATGGTTCCGCCCAGCCGCCAGAGCCACTACCTTGAATTCTCCAGGCAGCGTACGGATGACGTCCAAGGTCTGACGGCCAATAGAACCAGTGGAGCCTAAAACGGCAATGCCCTTCATTGGCACCTTTCAGTCTGCGGGCTACGAACAAAGTCGCCACATTCAATAGAAGTGTAGCTTTAATTACCTACGAAGCATAGTAAACGAGGGGAAATACGAGGACAAGGCTGTCGAGCCGGTCCAGGAGCCCTCCATGGCCGGGAATTAACCCACCGGAGTCCTTTGCTCCAGCCAGCCGCTTGAGCTTGGACTCCATAAGATCCCCGAACTGTGAAACAACTGCGGCTGCGGCGCCCAACCAAAGTGCGGACCAGGTACTCAGAGGCAGGTCTAGGAGAGCAACCAGCGCTACCGTGACGCCAATTCCGGCCACCACGCCACCAATGGCTCCCTCCCAGGTCTTACCGGGACTTATGGATGGCGCCATGCGCCGACTGCCAAAGATTTTCCCCACTGCATAGGCACCAGTGTCTGTGGCAAAGGTAATCAGGAAGGCAAGCAATAGCCATTGGAAGCCTTGGTCAAGCTGGCGTATGAGCACGGCCGCTGAGAGGGTACCGCCAATGTAGAGCGCCCCAAACGTCGTCACAAGCGTATCCACTGCAACGGTTTGAGACGAGCGACGCACGGCTCCTACAATCAACGTCAGCAGGGCACCGGACAATAAGACCCATAACCATCCGGTGCCTCCCGCCGCCGCCGCTGCAATCAGTCCCACGCCCCAAACAATGCCCAATAGAGTGTACGGGCCTGCCCCGGCTGCCCCCGCAAGTCGGTAAAACTCGCGTAGCGCCAGTAGCACAGCCAAAGCGGCAATCGCCGCCAACCACCACGTTCCAACCCATATAGAGAAAATAAGGAGAGGTAGCGCTATTGCCGCGCTTATAAGGCGGCGTACCAAGGAATTATCGGATGAGGGGTTGTCCCGCTCAGTCATTACGCCTCTGAAAGAAGCTTTCCAAATCGCCGTTGGCGTCCGCTGTAATCGTCCAAAGCCCGCTCCACCTCAGCGTCGTCAAAGTCCGGCCATAAGCAGTCAGTGAAGTAAAGTTCGCTATAAGCCGCCTGCCATAGCAAGAAATTGCTCAGCCGCCGCTCCCCCCCTGTCCTGATAACCAAATCAGGGTCAGGTACGTCAGGCAGGTACAGGTGACGTCGAATAAGTTCTTCCGTCGCAAGCTCTGGAGAAACGTCGCCTGCCATGGCCTGTTGCATTGCGTCAACTATCTCAGCCCGGCCACCATAATCAAACGCCACACACAGCGTTACGCCGGAATTGTTGGCCGTCAGCTCAAGTGCTCGATCAATGGCCTCCGCAAGGCCTGGGGGTAGGTGCTCCCGGCGGCCCAAATGCTGAAGCCGCACGTTCTGTTCATGGAGTTGAGGCACCTCTACCTCAACCATCTGGCTCAATATCTCAATCAGCCCGCTGACCTCATTCTCAGGGCGTCCCCAGTTCTCCGTAGAGAATGCATAGAGGGTCACGTACTGGACTCGCCGTACGGCAAAGGCCTTCAATATCCGACGTATGTTCTCCGTCCCTGCCCTGTGACCTTCCAGCCGTGCCAGCCCATGCTGCTGCGCCCACCTTCCGTTGCCATCCATAATGATGGCCACGTGCTGAGGAACGCTGGAGGGCTGCCAATCATCCTGATCAACAGCCGCTGATGTGCTGGCTCGTCCCACTGGCTATATCTCCATCAACTCAGCCTCTTTTTTCGTGCTCACAGAGTCGCTCTTAGCAATGTGCGCGTCCGTGATCTTCTGCAGCCGCTCGTGTG
>CAVOAJ010000002.1:0-35117 GCA_963693605.1 Dehalococcoidia bacterium
GTCCGTATCAGGCGGTAGCGCCCTTCTTGTGCCGCTGGTTCTTGCATGGCTGGCTCCTTCATAATCCTGGTTAGTCCCGAGAAGCCTATTGCGCTCCACGGCACTGGACGTTTGTGCCAAAGCTATAGCGCCGCATCGCCAATAGCTTTTGAAGCACCCTGCTCTCGATCCAAACGTTGTTGTCGTATATACGCAAATAGGTAGGTGGTGGCCAGTCCCCGGTGCGGGCTCCAGCGCTCCATTGCAAAGTCCGTAAGGGCTTGCTCACTCAGCGGAGCACCCTCAAAGTACAGATCTGACACCACCCTCTTAAGGGCCAGGTCGCCAGCGGGGAACGCGTCCGCCCTACCCAGGGCCCGTAGCAACACCCACTGGGCCGTCCATACGCCAATGCCCCGCACCTTGACCAACTCTGAGACCACATCATCATCTGACATTGCACTTAGCCTGACTTCATCCAGAGAGCCATCAGCAACGCGCAGAGCCACGTCCTGGATGTATTCCGCCTTGCGCGCGCTCAGCTTCACTGCACGCAGACCATCCGTCCCCGCTTCCAGCAATGCCCTGGGGGAGGGGAAGACATACAACGTCTCTCCGTCAACGTTGATAGGCGTACCGTACGTGCCAACGAGGGCTTCACGAATGACACGGGCGACGACTGACGATATCTGCTGACCAATGATGGCAATGACCAGAGCCTCAAAAACACTTTCGCTGCCTGGCGGGCGCAGGCCGTGCAGGCTGCCCACTGCGCTTGATAATACGGAGTCTCTCTCTAAAAGAGAGTAAAAGCCACTGAGGTCTATATCCATCCCCAAGAGACGGGCCATGGCCTGAGTCGCGTACTCCATGTCATCCTGGGTTGCGTCCTCCCCCGTGACGCCTATCTCCAGCATAGCGGGATCTGCGCCATCTATTGATCGCACCCTGGCAATGACAACTCGGTTACCGCGACGCAATGCCCGCGAATAGACGCCGTCACGGTACACGTCAGCCCCTGCCACTCCCCGGTAATGGGTCTGGTGGCCAGCCGTCAGGTGAAGGTCAAATAACTCAGGCGCTGGGATGGTGGTGATAAGGGTTTGCATAGCTAGTTCTTTATCAGCATGCCAGGCTGGCAGTTCCGGCAGTAGCTGGTTATACGACGGTTGGCCGTGATTTCACTAATGGTGTGACCGCACCGTGGACATGGCCCACCACCTTTACGGTGAACTTTGAGAAAGTCGCGCACCTTCACATGAATATCCGGCACCATGCGCTCCCGCAGGATGTTGATGGCCTCATCCATGACCTCGGGGATAGCAACGTACAGTCGCTCAATATCCCCTGCCGACAATTCTTTGCAACGCTTGAACGGCGATATCTTTGCGGCAAACAACACCTCATCTACGTAGGCATTGCCAATGCCACTCACAAATTTCCCACGGGTGAGGATACCCTTTATCTCGCCATTGAAGGGCTTGAGCCCCGCAGTGAACTCATCGAGGGACAGGTCACCATCGTAGGCGTCAGGGCCTTGCTCCTCCAGACGCGGCACCTTTGGTAGCTGATCAGGTCGGACGTAATAGACCATCCCCATCTGACGCTCATCCAGGTACCGGAGGTCCATGTCAGGCATGCCCATGATGAAAAACGTACGCTTCAGCACAGTGGCATCCGAAGTACAATACTGGAGCGCTCCAGTCAGCATCATATGGATGACCAGCAACCTGTCAGGCCCCAGGGGCAGCGTGAGCATTTTGCCCTGGCGGCTCACCGTCCCAAAGCGCCGACCCGCAACGTCGCGGGAAAAGTCACCAGCGGCAAGGCTGCGGATCATGGCAGGTCTCACCTCGTTGGCCCGCACCACCTCCTTGCCAACGATTCGCTCATTGAGGAAGGCCTTGATAACCTCAAGGTCTGGTATCTCAGGCATGCCACGCTCCGGCCTATAGACTCCTGTTGCTGTAGAGCATGCAGTATACCTTTGACCATGTGTGCAGTTGTCATGGCCTGGCTACGGCTCTATGATGCGCCGGAAGAGTTAAAAGCATATGAATTACGACCCAACCAACCCCATACCCCGCGGCAACCAGCCGAAGCCCTTTGACCAGTTGCTGGAATCCACATTCCAGATCTATTCGCGTTACTTTGGCCCAATGGTAGCTGCGGCCGCGCTAGGTGTCATTCCGTCTACCCTCATCTCTTTCGTATGGAAACCGGAAGGGTTCTTTCCTAGTATCGCCCAGCTATTGGTCACTCTGATTCCTTTGTTCATTGCTCAAGCCAGCCTGACAGTCATGACCTGGCAAGTAATTCAAAAAAAGCCAGTGGACATCACCGCCGCCTACGCTGTGGCCCTAAGTGTGGCGCCAAGGTACGTCCTTTTGCAGTCAGTCGCCTCTGTGATCACCGGAGCGGCGATATTGAGCCTGGTAGGGATCCCCATAGCCCTGCTGCTATTTGCCCGGTGGGCAATAACAGGGCCCGCCCTGATTGTTGAACAGTTACAGGTTGGGCAGGCATTACAACGGAGTTGGCGGTTGGTGGAAGGTAGAGCCCTCAGGACTCTTGGAACTGTCGTAGTATTTCTCCTGGGCTTCATTTTCATCTCGCTCATAGCAGTCGGAATTGCTGAGATTTTTGGTGGAAGCCCAGGGGTCACCATCGTCGTTGTAAGTGTCGCTCAATCGGTTCTGGCTCCGTTTGCCGCCATCTTTTTCTTCCTTCTCTATGAGGACTATAGGCGCGTTGCTGACAACGCCGCACCGGCAGAACCGCCTTCCCCCCCGGAACCACCAGAGCGTTTTGGTCAGTTCTAGTCTGTCCTGGTTTCCGAGCCTTCCCTGAGTCGTTAATAGCACAGAAGAGCCCTCCGTACAAAGCGGAGGGCTCTTAACAACAATCGCAGTAAAGGCAAGCGTTACTCTAGGAAGTCACGCAACTTCGCTGAACGGCTTGGATGGCGGAGCTTGCGGAGCGCCTTGGCCTCAATCTGACGGATACGTTCCCGTGTGACGCCAAATTCCCGGCCAACCTCTTCCAATGTTCGACTACGCCCGTCCTCCAACCCAAACCTGAGCTGCAATACGCGGCGCTCCCGGTCACTCAGCGTGTCCAAAATGTCGTGTACCTGCTCTCGCAACAGCTGATAGATGGCGGCGTCCACCGGGGCGGGCGCCGTGAAGTCCTCGATGAAATCACCAAGCTGGGAGTCCCCCTCTTCACCAATGGGAGTCTCTAGAGAGACCGTCTCCCGCGTGAGTTTCATAACCTCACGGACACGCTCCGGCGTGATCTCCATGCCCTCAGATAGCTCCTGAATGGTGGGCTCCCGGCCATACTCCTGCACCAACTGGCGGCGGATGCGCATAAGCTTGTTGGTGGTCTCCACCATGTGGACCGGGATACGGATGGTCCTGGACTGGTCCGCTATAGCACGAGTCACCGCCTGACGGATCCACCAGGTTGCGTATGTGGAGAACTTGAACCCCTTCCGGTAATCAAACTTCTCCACTCCCCTGATGAGGCCAATGTTGCCCTCTTGGATGAGGTCCAACAAGGACATGCCACGACCGATGTACTTCTTGGCGACGCTCACCACCAGACGGAGGTTGGCCTCAGCCAATTGCTTTTCAGACTTGGTGCCCTCACGCAGGACGCTGGCAAAGTGCACCGTGGAGAGCAACTCCAAAGACTCCAGCCTAATCCCTATGTCCTCATCCTCAAGAAGGGCCTTTATCTCCGGCACCGGCACGTCTTCACCCAGCACCTCTTCAGACTCAGGGGGGAGAAGTCGGCTGTCCAGGGAGAGCAGGACGACCGCGTGGGCCATCTCCAGATATTCCAGATTGAAGCGCTCCGCCATTTGGGTGAGCATCTCCTCATTGAGGCCGTCATCCAAGGCGGCGCGGACCGTCTCATCATGGATGAGTGCGGTGAGCGTCATGGGAACGGACATGTTCAAATGCTCTGTGAGTGCGTCAATGAGCGGCATGGCGTCCACCAGCCGGGTCAGCAGTGCGCGAACCTCTTCCGTGGAGCGAGGGGGATGGTCGTTCTTGGCCTCTAATTCTTTGCGGAGGCGCTGGATGTGCTTGCCTGCGGCAATCTTCTTCGCCAGGCGGCGCTCGTCCTTGGCGGTCAGCAACGTCACCCTGCCAATCTCACGCAGGTACATCCGCACAGGGTCATCAATGAGCTCAAAACCTTCAATGTCCCGGGGCTCCACCAGCTCCGGCTCAGCCTCTTCCTGCGCCAACGCGGCGTCAGTGGGGTCCACCAGGACGGCTTCCCCCTCCTGGTGAACGGCTGCTATTGCCCCGTTCACGACGCCCTTAACGTCAAGGCCGTCCTCAACGGCAGCGGCCCCCTTAGATACGGCGGCCTCGGAGGCTTTTGCACTGGCCTTTACAGGATTCTTGGCATTCGATTTGTCCATCTGTTATAGCTCCACAATCACCGAAAACTACGAACCCTTGCCCGAGAACAACTCCTTCAATCGTTCGTTGATCTCGGTACTCTGCTGATGGACTGAATCTAAATAGGGTAGGTCTTCAGGGGATGATCCGGCCGCCTGGGTAAGCACTGCTTCTTCTTGCGCCTTCAGGTCACGAAGGTGGCGTTCCTCCAAGCGGCGCTTACATGCTTCAAACTCTGCACTCCGCTGAACGCGATCCGCCGGTGGTAGCACTCGTGCTGAGAGCCGTTCCAAAAGTTGCGTGGCTTGAATATCCAGCAGTCCATAGACTGTATCCATGGTACTCGCTTCAGTAAACGCACTCAATAATGCGCGGTTCTCAGTCCCTTTGAAATGGTCTCCTACAAGTTCACTTACCCTTGATGCCAGATCCGGATCCTGCGCCATGAGTGTGAGGACATGCTCCTCAAGCGCGTCTCCCTCCACCTGCCGGAAGGGCGCACTGGATGCAGAGCCTGCCGCCTGGCTAGTCCGGCGACGTTTGGCGGGTGTGCGAAGTCTGCCAGCGCTGGCCTCCAGCGTTGCCCTGGTTACACCCAGGTGGTCCGCCAGGCGTTGTAGATATCTGTCCTGTTCAAAGGGGTTGTCCATTCCGGTGATGAGGGGGAATATCCGCTCAACTGCTTCTGCCTTCCCCTGGCTGGAACTCATGTCCACCCGCCTGACAATGGCGTCCATCACGTATTCGATAAGTGGCGTGGCTGTCCGCACCAACTCTGACCACACCGTGGGGTCACGACGAATGAGGGCGTCAGGGTCCTCACCATCCGGTAAGGTGACAATTCGCAGCCGGTTGGCTTGATCAGACCTAACGTAAAAGTCTGATTGGCGGTTCCGGCCGGAAACGGCCACATTCCGGTCAAAGACATGCCATGAACTTTCCAGGCTCCGCAGCGTTGCCTCTTGACCGGCAGTATCTGGGTCCAGCGCCAGCACAAAGGAGCGAGCGTAGTGCTGTAGCAAGCTGACCTGATGCTCTGTCAACGCAGTGCCCATGGAAGCAACGACGTTCTCAAAGCCGTGCTCATGGGCGGCAATGACGTCCATGTACCCTTCCACAACCACAACTTCACCAGAACTGGACACCGCAGGCTTGGCTAAGTCCAGTGCATAGAGGATGTGGCTCTTGTCGAACACTGGTGTCTGGGCAGTGTTCAGGTACTTTGGCATGGAGCCGTCCATGGCCCGCCCGCCAAACCCCACAATTTGGCCCTCCGGGTTCCGTATGGGAAACATGAGCCTCCCTCGGAACATGTCCCTAGGAGGTCCGTTCTCTCCGGTGGTGATAAGGCCTGCCCTGCTCAAAAGCTCCTGGTCAAACCCGATGGCCATGAGGTGGTCCATCAACTCAGAGCCGGTAATTGGACTGTAGCCAAGACCGAATCGAGCTATAGCTTCGTCGCCAACGCCCCGCTGGGTGAGGTACGTGCGTGCAAGTGCGCCGCGCTCCGCCTCCAAGGACTCTTGGAAGAAACGTAAGGCGCGTTGATTGAGGTCAAAGATGGGGCTGCCCACCCGCTCCTGCGCTCTCCGCTCTGGCAAAGAGACGCCGGCCCGCTGGGCCAGTTCCTTCATGGCGCCGGGAAAGTCCACTCCATTCGCACGCATGACGAAAGAGAAGATGTCCCCGCCTGTGGCGCACGCCCCAAAACAACGCCAAGACTGCCGCTCAGGGAAAACGACGAACGATGGTGTCCGCTCTTGGTGAAAGGGGCACCGGGCTGAGAAATTGCGACCCGAGCGGTGGAGGTCGGGGACGTATGAGGAGACCACGTCCACAATATCCAGCCGAGCCTTGATGTCATCAGAAATCGCCATATCGTCTATTTATCCTGAATTCGAAAACTCCATTGTATGGCGGGCCGTGAGTGCGCTATCAAGAGAGGGTCCGCTCGTTTTGGCCCAGTGGGTTGGCATCAAGCGAGACCCCGCCATTTATCTAAGGGTTGTGCCTATGGGGGTTGAGTGCAACCGCCCAATGTCCAATACCAAATTGCGCGCAACTCGGCCCTTTGCGATATAATAGGTGCGAATTACGCACCGGAGGACACCATGCCGCTTTATGAATACGCATGTCCCACATGCAAGGCCCAATTTGAGAAAATTCGTTCCATAGCGGAGGGGTCATCGGTACCCTGTCCTGACTGCGGCACGGAATCGTCCAGATTGGTATCCCTGGTGGCAGCGGGCGTCCACTCCGGCAGTGGGCCCACTATGCTCCCAATGGCCGGTGGCGGCGCAGGTGCATGCTGCGGCGGTTCCTGCGACTGCTAAGACCCCAGAGTACTATCACGTAACGTTCCTAAACGCCGGATTGGGTTTCCAATCCGGCGTTTGCATTGCCGCGCCACATTGAAACCTCAGTTGGATGCAAAAGATGCTTGGCTATCTCTGCGGTCCTGCCGCGTGAGTCGTCGTCCAACAAGGAACAGCACCACCCCTTCCAAAAGCGTCGCCAGGCCTATGAGCAACGTCATATCGCGCCAGAACCCAAAGGGGAACAGCTTGAGCAGATAGTCGGTTCGCGGGTCCAGCAGCCAGAAGTCGTTGGTAAAGGCAAGTTGATGAAAGGCGGTGAACAGCGGACCAAAGGCCACCAGGCTAATGAATCCCACCACAAGGACAAAGAGGATTGCAATAAGGGCGCCCCACTGGACCCATCCGCTGATCTCCCACAGAGCTCCCCGCCTATAGACTGCCACTGCACCCAACATCATTGCCAGCAAGAATATGCCCGCGCCTTCCTGAAGGCGGAAGGTGAGGTTGATGACCTGCTTCACATCCGCCATGTGGATGACTTCTTTATCGGAAAGGAGCTGCTGCTCCACGCCAAAGACCTGGGCGTTCACTTGCAACAGTTCCACGTCATTCCCAAAGTAGTCCTGGAACTCTCTGCCCACGTCAGGGAGGTCAGCAGCAAGAATCCCGGTGCCCTCGGCAACGTTATAGCGGTCAAACAGCAGATTGTAGAGAGCAATGCTGTTTGTGGCCACGCGGACGTTAGTGGTCACAATAAGCAACAGTACTGCAATTGGCACCAAAGCCAATAGGAACCGCATCAAAATTTTCATACTCGGGCCTCTAAGCCATGGTAGGCACCGCTCTTAAAGGGTGTCAATCTTCACTACCTCATCTCTATAATGTCTCCCATACGCTACCCGACAGCATTGCCCGTGCAACCGCCAGGCAGGCTGCACCATCTGAAAGGGGCTAGCATGACGTCTGGACCTGTCCAACAAGACCTGGGCGCTTTCGATTCTTTACTAGCCACCATGCGTGTGCTCAGAGACTCCAAGGACGGCTGTCCCTGGGACATTGAGCAGACCCACCGTTCCCTCCGTCACACCCTCTTGGAGGAAACGTACGAGACTCTGGAGGCTCTTGATTCAGAGGAGCCCGGCCACATGGTGGAGGAGCTAGGCGATCTGTTGATCCAGGTGGTGTTCCACGCCCAAATTGGGCAGGACAACGGTACGTTCACCATCCAGGACGTTATCAGAGGCATCAATGAAAAGCTCCTCAGGCGTCATCCCCACATCTTTGGAGACGCTCACGTGGCGGATTCGTCAGAGGTGAAGGTGCAGTGGGACCAGATAAAGGCGCAGGAGCGGCAGGGCAACGGCCAGGGGGATCGCTCCGCGTTGGACGGCGTACCAAAGTCCATGCCAGCGCTCGCATATGCCCAAGCCATCCAGGGCAGAGCCTCCCGGGCCGGATTTGCGTGGGAGGACGACGCTCAGGTCTTAGCAAAGGTTGCAGAGGAAGTCGAGGAGTTGAAAAGCGCAGCATCTCATGAAGAACAGGAGCGGGAACTAGGTGATCTGCTCCTCTCCGTGGTCAACGCTGCTAGCCGCATGGGCGTGGAGGCAGAGGAGGCGTTGCGTGGTGCCAACAACCGTTTTTACCGGCGTTATGTCCACATGGAACGTAGCTCGAAAGAGCAAGGGTTGCAGATGGATAAGCTTCCGCTAGAATCGAAGCTCCACTTGTGGCGAGAGGCCAAATCATCCACAGCCGACGCCTGAAACAACATCAATCCTTGCGAACGTTTCAGCCGTAGTTATAATTGCGTCACAGAGTTAACGTCTGGTAGGGACAATTTCCCAATTGTATATTCGCGGTGTTTTTAGGAGAAAATCATATGGGCCGTGCATTTCGCTTGATGGTGTGGACCGCTATCGCTTCCACAATCATGCTGCTAATTACTCCAATCTTCGCTCAGGAGGCGGTCCCCGTATGTCCGGCAGACCTCAACCTCAACCTGCCCATCCATGGTGTGGTTCTTGAGCAGACCGCCACCAGAGCGGAACTGGACTTCACCGTCTGCAATGGGTCAGACCTATCCACGGAGTTGGAGTTTGTAACGTCAGGCGCGCCTGAGGGATGGGCCGTTGCTGTACGGCCAAATTTCGGCCCATATGACATCACAAACCTTACCCTGGCAGCAGGTGACAGTAAGGAGTACCGGCTACGCATTACGCCTCCTGTAGGAGACATAACCGCTTCTGACTTCATAATTCAATTTCAACTGATGTCCAGTACAGGAAGCGTACTCATTGAGGAGTCTGTTTCCATCAAAAAGGGCGCCGGTGCAGAGGCTGAGGCAGGAGATATCGCCATCTCCTCCACATTCCCCGTACTCCGCGGGCCGTCCTCAAATCCGTTTGAATTTGAGGTCACGGTCAGGAACAATACGCCGAGCGACCTTTCGGTAGACCTAGCTGGTCAGGCGTTCAATCCAACCGGCGTGACGCCTCTACCCTGGGACGTCATTTTCACGCCAGCCTTTGGTGAGCAAAAGCTCATCGCAAGCCTGAGCCTTACGCCCAACGGGTCCCAGCGCGTGAAGGTCACCGTTAGGCCCGCCCTCTTAGCCGTTGCTGACAGCTATCCCATTTTGGTAAGCGTAAGCAACGACGACTATCAGGCCGACATTGTCTTGGAAACCACGCTGACCGGCAGCTTTGAGTTGTTTCTGACCACCCCTGATAGCCGGCTCAATGTGGAAGCCACCAGAGGCAAGCCAGCTACCACCAACGTGCGTCTCATCAACTCAGGGACGGCTGACCTCCGCGACGTAAGGTTCTCAGCCAGCACACCTGCCAACTGGACGGTCACCTTCAGTCCTGAAGTTACTAACCTTGACAGAGCACAGCAGATTGACCCGAACGTTACTATCACGCCTCCTAGCGACGCTGTTCCAGGTGACTACATCATCACGATACGGGCACAGACCCCTGACACCACCGACACCGTGGACCTCCGGGTGACGGTGTCTGAGTCTTCCATTTGGCAGTGGTTTGGCATTGCCTTGGTGATTATTGTGGTTGGCGGAATGCTGGGCGTGTTTGTCCGGCTGGGCAGACGATGAGCGACGCGCTGATAGACGCGCAGGGGCTGACCAAGCGGTACGGTCAGTTCACTGCTGTTGACCACTTGGACTTACAAATCCAGGAGGGTGAGGTCTTTGGCTTTTTGGGCCCCAACGGCTCCGGCAAAAGCACGACCATCCTAATGCTCCTAGGACTGACGGAGCCGTCTGAAGGGCATGCTCAGGTGTGCGGTTTTGACCCAACCAGAGAGCCACTCCAGGTAAAACGTCAGGTGGGGTACCTCCCTGAGTCCGTGGGCTTTTATAACGACCTCACGGGCAAGGAGAACCTGCTTTACATGGCCAGCCTGAACAAGATTCCACGGCCAGCAGCGGAGCATAAAGCGGCGGAATTCCTGAAAATGGTGGATATGACTGATGCCGCAAACCAACTGGTAGGCCAGTACTCCCGGGGTATGAAGCAGCGGCTTGGGCTGGCGGAGGTCCTCATGAAGGACCCTCGATTGGTGATTCTTGACGACCCCACGCTGGGCCTGGACCCCGCAGGCGTTCAGTGGCTCCTGCAACTCATCCAGGAAATGAGCGCACAACGGCAGATTGCCGTGTTCATATCCTCCCACCAGCTTCAAGAGGTGCAGCGCATCTGCCACAGAGTTGGCATCATGTCCCATGGCAAGCTAGTGCTCCAAGGAACTGTTGACGACCTTATGTCACAGCTTGAGTCTGGAGGCTATTTGCTAGAGATTGAGGTCAGCGGCGGCGACGGCCTCAGCGATGTAGTCAAGGCAATCCCTGGAGTCCAGCACTGTGAGGCCCACGGCAGCCGCCTGGTGGTCCAGGCAAGCAAAGATGTCAGGTCACAAGTGGTGGCCGCAGTGGCAGAACACGGCGCTGGCCTTCTGGAGCTACGCAGCCATAACAGTACCCTGGAGGACATCTACCTCCGCTACTTCCAGGAGAATTAGATGAGCGCAATTTTCTGGAAAGAGATGGCTGACCACTTTGGCAGACGACGCTTTGGTCTGCTGTTTGGGTTGATAATCACGGGCATTTTGTGGGGCGCCTTTGTGCTCGTGCGTGAGGTGGATGGAAGCAGCGTCAGCGTTGACGCATTTCTCTTTTTGCAGATATTCACCCGCAGTTCCGGCGGCTTACCGCCACTGCTCTTTTTCATTGGCTTCTTTGGCCCACTGGTGGGCATTGTTTTGGGCTTTGATTCCATCAATAGTGAACGCACCCAAGGCACGCTCTCCAGGGTGTTGGCACAGCCCATCTACAGAGATACGCTGTTCACCGGCAAGTTCCTGGCGGGGCTGACCACGTTGGTGCTCATCATGCTGACGCTGATGATCTCTATCCTAGGCGTCGGCATGTTTGTTATGGGGCTGGCACCGCGCGGAGAAGAGATTATCCGGCTAGCGGGATTCGCGCTGGTGACCACAGCCTACCTCGGCTTCTGGCTGGCCTTAGCCATGACGTGCTCCATCTTTTTCCGGAACACCGTTACTTCAGCACTGGTAGCCCTGGGCGCTTGGCTATTCTTCGCCATATTCGTGGTCGCGCTGATTGCTCCCTTGGTTGCAGACTTTTTTGTCCCTCAGGATGAGATAGCGTCAGCGGAGGAATACCTACAGAACTTCAACATCAACCTTTGGGTGGCCCGGTTCTCTCCTATGACTATCTTCAACGAAGCTGCGCAAACCTTGTTGGACCCCTGGGGGACGCGCGGTGCGCGCTCACTGGACCTGATTGCCATTATTGCGCCAGAGCGGCTCCAGGGGCTGCTGGCAAGGCCCATATCCGCAGCCCAGAGCCTACGGCTGGTATGGCCCCACATCATTGTTCTGGTATCTCTGGTGTCCACGTTCCTGGTCGCCTCCTTCTTCAGGTTCATGCGTGAGGAAATCCGGTCATAGTTAGCGTTCCTAAACTAATTCCTTAAAACGCGAGGGCCTCTCTGTAAATAGAGAGGCCCTCGCGTTTTGTTATACGTCGGTAGCCGATACCCACATCACGCCCTACGAAATAGTAACCGTGTCCTCAGTCACTTGACCGTCCACAATGGTGTACGCACGGATATCCGGTGCCTTCTTGTCCATCAAGGAGACCAGCACGTAATACGCCTCCGGCCAGGTTGCCAGCCGTACGTCTGTGGCCGAGGGATATGCGGGACTGTGAGTGTGCGAATGATAGATAACGGCAAGATCACACCCGCTGTCCTCAATATCCCGGTACGCGTGAAAAAGTTCCTTTGAATCCATGCTGTACCTGAATGGGCTGTGCTCTGAGTTGGTCATCGGGTAGTGCTTGACGATCTTCCCATCCTTGCTGGCAAGGATGCCGCAGCATTCGTCAGGGTCATCCTCCAACGAGTGCTTAACCATAGCGTCAGCGAACTCCTGCGGTATCTCCACTATGTCCTCCGGGTTCTGTAAGCAAACTCTTCGCCAGACCTTCTGGCCACATACGAGCTTGTCTCCATACGGTTATATCTGTTGATGCGGCGCTTGCCAAGGGTTATGAGCCGCTGTCGGGAGAAGCGTCATTGGCATACACAGGGATGATAGGATAAGCGCAAGCACCAGTACGGAGACGAAATCATGCCCAATGGCATCACGATAAAACAAGGCAGCGGCGGAAGCCGCGTTGAGATTCAGTGCGAGCACCAGAGCGGCCTGGTATACGTAGTGCCTGCTAGCGCAAGCTGGGTGTGTACAGATGAGATGCGTCCTGCCCATGCCATTGCGGGGTTCTTGAAAGAACTGGCCCTGCTGGATAGCCCTCAAGTCCAGGATGCTATGCAACGTTGGGGTATCTACTACAGGGAGCTGCCGCTGGAAGCTACGGAAGACGTGTCCCAAGAGAACGTCACAAGCTAAAGCCCAGGTCACTCTAAAAAGGGATTAAGAAAGAGGCCTAGGGTTAAACCCTGGGCCTCTTTCGATTGCTTGCTGTAAATGCTAGGCGAATGTAGTGGCGGGAATCCGGTCCGTAGGTGGTGCGGGTGAGTCAAAGAGCTTCTGAAGCTCCTCTCCCTCCACCATCTCATTGGTGATGAGGTGACTGGCTATCTGCACCAGCTTGGCGTAATTTTCCTTCATTAACTTGGTTGCAGTGTTGTAAGCAGTCTCAATAATGCCGTGGACTTCATCATCTATTACCTGCGCTATTTGCTCGCTGTAGTCGCGTTGTCCACCCATCTCGCGGCCGAGGAACACCACGTCGTCCCGCTTTCCAAAGGTACGGGGGCCAAGCTTCTCACTCATGCCATAGCGCGTCACCATGGCCGTGGCCACTTTGGTAACGTGCGCTAGGTCACTGCTCGCACCGGTGGTGGCCTGACCAAAGGTCAACTCCTCAGCAATGCGCCCGCCCAAAGCCATGGCAAGCTCATCCATGAACTGCGGCCTTGAGTGGAATATGTGGTCTTCAGTAGGCAGAGACTTTGTGTAGCCCGCCGCCATGCCTCTGGAGATGATGGATATTTTCTGGATAGGGTCCGCGTTCGGAAGCATGTGCCCCACCAAAGCGTGACCCGCCTCGTGATAGGCCACAATCTCTTTCTCTTGCAGCGTGATTACGCGGGACTTACGCTCCGGCCCCATGGTCACCCAGTCCACTGACTCAGTGAGGTCCTCTAGGTCAATCTGCTTTTTCTCAGTGCGGGCAGCCTGGATAGCTGCTTCATTGACAAGGTTGGCAAGGTCAGCGCCGCTGAAACCAGGGGTAAGCCGGGCCACTTCAAGCATGTCTACGTTGTCAGATAGAGGCTTGCCCTTGGAATGCACTTTGAGTATCTCAACACGGCCGTTGATGTCAGGCAGGTCCAGCACCACACGGCGGTCAAACCGGCCGGGCCGCAGCAACGCTGGGTCCAGAATGTCAGGCCGGTTGGTAGCGGCGATGATGATTACGTTGGTGTTGGTGTCAAATCCGTCCATCTCAACCAGTATCTGGTTGAGGGTCTGCTCTCGCTCATCGTGGCCGCCGCCCATGCCTGCGCCCCGGTGCCTGCCAACAGCGTCAATTTCATCAATGAAGACAATGGCTGGCGCATTGCGCTTGGCCTGGTCAAAGAGGTCACGCACGCGGGAGGCACCAACGCCAACAAACATCTCCACAAATTCAGAACCGCTGATGGAGAAGAAAGGAACGCCGGCCTCACCGGCCACCGCCTTGCTCAGGAGCGTCTTGCCGGTGCCCGGCTCTCCCACCATGAGCACACCCTTGGGGATGCGGGCGCCCAAGGCCAAATATCGCTCAGGGTACTTCAGGAAGTCCACTATCTCCGTCAACTCTGCCTTGGACTCATCAGCCCCTGCCACGTCAGCAAACGTCACCGTGGTGCGGTTGCCGGTAAACATCCGTGCACGGCTCCGGCCAAAGCCAAGAGCTTGGTTGTTGCTGCCCTGGGCCTGTCGCATCATGAACAGGAGGATGGCGCCAAAGAAAATAAGCGGTAGGAATTGGAACAGTACGTTGAAGAACGTACCCACTCCTCCAGATTGTTTAAATTCAATCTGAATGTTCTGGTCCACTGCGCTAATGCCTTCACTTTCCAAAAGTTGGAAAATGCTTGTGCTGGGGTCCTTGGAGACGGTGAAGGTCTCTCCCGTCTCACCCCTTGCGGTGACAATGAACTTATCTCCATCATCCACAATAGTTGCAACCTGGCCGTTCTTGGCCATGGTCAAAACATCAGTCAGGGAGAGGTCTTTTGTCCCGTCACCGGAGGATAAGAAGGTAAAGAGAATGGCAATTAGCGCTACCCCAATGATCAGGTAGATAAAGACATTGCCAGCCCATTTGCTACTGTTATTGCCCATTATTTCGCCAGTGGAATAATCGAAATTGATCGAAAGCGTTGGTCACTTTTTCAATGGTATCGTACCTACGACTAAATGGCAAAATAGTACGTTGGGTTTTTGCAAGAAACACATGCATGCAAGAGCTTCATGGTTGGCAAACCGTTAGCATTTCGTTGACAGTGGCTGAGTACCGTCCCTACAATCAATAGGATTCTACGGCGCGCAGATAATCCCAAAGGCCCCTAATGCTCAGTGGAGTTGTGTGTGAATTTATCAGACGCAGTCGCCCAGTACCTAGGTAATGTACCTGGCCCAACCAAAAGCTACGCCCAGTCCGAGTTACACAAGTTTGCCCGGTGGGCTGGATGGGAGCGACAGGTAGCAGAACTGATGCCCCCTGAAGTTGCCCAATACGCTGAAGGAGTAGCAGCGTCTGGTGGCGACGTTCGCGGAAGGCTGACTCATCTAAAGGACTTCTTGACCTTCCTGAAGAAGCAAGATGAGCTCACGCACAGCCTTTCCTCCCACGTGAAGATACCCAAAGAGAGCCGTGGAGGCGTGGCGGCAACATCCAATACGGATGAAGATCAGGTGATTTTAACGGCTGAGGGTCTGGAGAGTTTGAAACAAGAGCTTGAAGGACTGAAAAGCCAGCGGACAAAGATTTCCGACGACATCAGGACAGCCGCTGCCGATAAGGATTTCAAAGAGAACGCCCCGCTGGATGCCGCCCGGGAGCAGCAAGGGAAGATGGAATCCAGGGTCCGCGATATTGAGGCACTGCTTCAGCTAGCAGTGGTTGCCAGCGCCGCCACAGGCAAGACCGGCAAACCCGCCGCCGTGGGCTCACAGGTAGTGATTCAAGAGGTCGCCTCCGGCAGGGAAGCCGCCTACACGCTGGTGGGCTCTGCGGAAGCGGACCCCATAAACGGTAAGCTTTCCATTTCCTCTCCCGTGGGCCAGGCAGTTTTGGGCCACAAACAGGGCGATGAAGTGGAAGCATCCGTGCCTCGAGGTCAAATCAAGTACAAAGTGGTCTCAATCACCAGCTAGGTCATCCTTCAGTGATGGCCCTTGGTAGTTAATCATAAAAAAAGGCCCCGTTATCCGGGGCCTTTTCATAGGTGTTCTGTGGACGTCTCCTGGTACCGATGGTTGGTTCGTCCCTGGCTCTTTCGTTTGTCGCCTGAGCTTGCCCAGCGCCTAGCTGAAACGGCACTCTCCTTCAAGCGCCTGTGGAGAGCCACCAGCCCTCGTTCGCAGACATCGCACCCGTCCCTGGCCACCTCCCTGGCGGGGATTCCCTTAGCCAACCCCATTGGGCTTGCCGCTGGTTTTGATAAGCAATGCCAGTACCTGGATTCGCTGGGCTATGTGGGGTTTGGCTACCTTATTGGCGGGACAGTAACGCCTGACCCTCGGCCAGGAAACGCCAAACCCCGGCTTCTCCGGTACCCGGACAGGGAATCATTAATCAACAGTTTGGGTTTCCCCAGCGATGGCTTGGAGGTTGTGGCAGCCCGCCTGCGACGACTGAATGACCGGCCCGCGCCTGTTTTGGTGAGCGTGGCCGCCCTGGATGAGGAGGGTTTTGAACAGTGCCACCGCACGCTGGAACCGTTGGTAGAAGCTGTGGAGTTGAATATCAGCTCTCCCAACACTCAGGGGCTCAGAGTGTTCCTAGACCAAGAGCGGCTACGGCTGCTTTTAGAGCGTCTGAATACAGGCCGAAAGAAGCCACTGTTTGTGAAATTGCCGCCCTACACCACCGATGAAGGCAGAGAACAAGTGCGTGCGCTCCTCAGGGCATGCATGGCCGCAGGCATCTCTGGAGTGACGGCTGGCAACACCATTCCTATCTCAGAGCCGAAGCTGGCCATAGGCGCTGGAGGGCTGAGCGGACGTGCCATTTTCCCGGATATGCTGCGGGTGCTAGGCGAGCTACGACAAGAGGCGGGCGCGGAGTTTGTGATTAACGCCTGTGGGGGTATCTTCACCGGCAACGACGCTTGGCAGGCGCTGCAAGCTGGGGCAAACACCGTTCAACTCTACACAGGGATGGTCTACGAGGGACCAGGGATAGTGAAGGACATTTGCAAGGAACTGACGCAGCTCTATCAAGCCGCGGTGTAACTAGGCTCCCCTTACAGTTACGGCACTTGGGCGCGGCCCGTTAGTTCCACAAACGCCTGCCCGGTGACTTCATTCGTGCCAAACGTACCGGTCACGGTCATTGCCCCTTCCCAATACACGTTTTTGAACGATTGGCTGATGAACTCGGAAGCTGGGACAAGCGCTTCCAGTCGCAAATTGATGCCTTCATCCGGTACGCTGACCTCCCATGCCACGGGGTATGTGCCGCCCGTCTCAGCACTCTCCCACGTGTCAGCACCCGCTATGAATTGGAATTCCTGGGCGTTGAGATAGCGCACTGAACCGTCTTTTTTTGCCAGCGTGCCATATTTCAAGAATTCCTCACCTTCACTGTCTTTGACCACGCTAAGCATGACGTCAGTCCCGTCATCCAAATTGATGCTGGTCCAGTCCCAGGAGACGGCTATCGGCAGGAAGTTACCCCACTGTTTATCCAACCATGCCAGACCGGTCACATGTTCGGCCCCGTCAGCGGTGGTCACCAAGCCCTTCACATCCAAACGCGGCCTGGAGTAGTAGTACGAGACTCCGGCCTGCTGGAAGTCCACCAATCCATCACGATCATGCAACATGGCAGGGCTCTGAACAGTGAGGTCTAGGTCAAAGGACACGTCCTCAGTTTGCGCAACAAGTCGGTAGGTGCGGCCGTCGCCCTGCATTTCCCACGTACCAACTCGCAGGTCAAATCTATCGCCCGAAACGACTGCGGGGATATTGGAGACTGCTTCTTCCGTCACATGCGACCCTGATTTCAGGTCAGTGAATCCCAGTTGGCCAACGTAGATAGGCCGACCAGTAATGGGCTCTTGCACCTGGAAAATAACGTAGTGGAGGCCATATGCGTTACCTGAGTCCGATACCAGATGTCCATTCACGTACCACCACTCGGCAAAAAAGGAGTGGGGCAGTTCGTCCGCAGGCAGGCTGAGTGGCGGAAGCATGGCTATCGCTTCTGAAGTGGGCGTTGGGGTAGGGCTAGGCGTGGGTGTCGGTGTGGGTGTCGGAGGCGAGCCACATGCAATTGCAGCCAGCCAAAAGACCGCCGCTATGGCAAGAACCGCGAGGCTATTGCGCTTGATCAGGAGCCTAATCAACGGCAGTACGGGGCCTGATTACGGCAAAGGAGCTCGTGTAGGCGTGGAGGTAGGTGGAACCAGACACCGGACCAATCTCACCGCTGCAGAAGAAGCCAGCCATGGGTAGCGGCCCCACGGCGCCCCGGAAAAGTTCAGAGTCATGGTCTGGACGACCGTAGAGGTATTGACCTCTCCCCGTACATGAGAAGAGGAGGGCTCCTTCTGGACTTGGCCCTCTGACCACGTTCTGATAGTCATGCAGCCTATCCTGCAGTTCCTGCGCAGAGGACTCAGCGTCCCTAACATGGAACTGGACGGTTTGACCCTCCTGAAGCATTGCTCCAATCGAAATGACCCCCTTCTGCGGGTCAGCGCCTACGACGTTCCGGATAAGAAAGTCGCCAGGACCAACGTCTTCCTGCAGCGAGTCCATGGCCAGGCCCAGGAACAAGCTGTGCTGCACGAGTTCCTGGTCACCTGTTGGCAAGTGTTCATACATCTCTTGCAAGACCTGCAAAGGCGGTGCGTCATCCAGTTCCATCAATAGGTTCCGGTCAGCCTTGGTGACCCGCATGGGCCTGCCCACTGGCCTGCAACCCTGCGCAACCACGGTGTCTACAATGACATTCCCTGAGAGCGCGATACCCACAGCACCATTGCGTTCAGCATGGCCGTTGATAAACAGTGAGAGTTCACCAGGACGTCGTGCGCCGCTGGCCAAACCGCCAATCTTGGCACTCCCTGGAAAAGCGTAGTCCAGCCCCTCCACCATCTGGTCCACCGCCATGGAAAAAGGGTCAGCCAGAAGCAAGAAGTCCGGCGATTGAGCCTGGTCCACACCCACACGAGCAACCCATTCATCAGGTGACGCGTCCGGCGATGGTAATTGGTCTGGAGCAATGTGAAATGGAGAGAGCACAACACCTGGGAGATGCGCGGCAACCATAGAGAGGCCTGGACTATCCTCCACCTCCCGGCCATCTCCAATCACGCCAGAGCCACTGCAGCCCATGACAATGGCGCCGGGATAAATCCGTTGCAGATCAGTCGGGATTTGATCAAACGCTCCGGCGTGAGCGGCGGACGCGAAAACTACCACAAGGTCCGGCTTTACGTCCGGTCCCAATTGGCAGTTTACCTCTTCCTGACACTCAGCGATGGCTTGCAACAACGCCGGTTGCTCTGAGATTGCGGACGCCCACTTCACACTATCGCCTCCCCAAAAGAGCGCGCTGGCCAACGTGCGCTTGACCGCGCCAAGTATAGCAGTAGGCATTATAGTGAGGGTGCTCGGTCCGCATTTCTAACGCACCATATAGCTAGGTTTCACTTGTTGATACAACCTACGCGTGGTACAGTGGATGAGCAAAGAGTGGGCCTGGCCCGCTCTTTCTTTTATCGACCCGAATTTGGATTCGGCCTCAGGGCCAAAGTGCTAGGAGGGCTCAGACTGCCATGAAGAGCGATTTCCTTATTGCAGTAACGCAACTCGCAGCGGAGCGAAATCTCCCTCGCGATATTGTTGTCTCGGCCGTAGAGGCCGCGCTGGTCTCTGCGTACAAGAAAGAGACCTCTAACCCAAACCATGAAATTGCCGTGAAGCTGGACCCTGGCTCAGGTGACGTTGCTATCTTTCAACTAAAGACCGTTGTTGAAGAAGTGACGGACATTGACCGGGAGATGACCTTGAAAGAGGCCAAGAAAATCCGGCCGGCAGAAGCCCATAACATTGGCGACGTTCTGGAATTTGAGCTTCCCGCCCACATAGCGGGCCGCATTGCCGCGCAGACCGCAAAGCAAGTGGTCATTCAACGCCTGCGAGAGGCGGAACGTGAGCTGGTGTTTCAGGAATTCTCCGAGCGTGAAGGTGAGGTCTATACCGGCACGGTACAACGCGGCGACTCACGTCACACAGGAGTGGCCACCCTTGACCTCAATGGACGGGCGGAGGCCATTTTGCCTGCCTCTGAACAGTCACCCTGGGAGCGCTACCGGCCCGGTCAACGCCTCAAGGTGCTCATTCTTGAGGTGCGACGCACCAACCGTGGACCGGAGATTGTCTGTTCACGAACACACCCCGATCTGCTCCGTCGCCTCTTTGAGATGGAGGTCCCGGAGATTTTCAACGGTATTGTGGAGTTGAAGGCGGTGGCCCGTGAGGCCGGTGCTAGGAGCAAGGTGGCAGTGGCCGCTAAGCAAGAAGGAGTGGACCCCGTAGGCGCCTGCGTGGGCCTGCGCGGCATCCGTATCCAGAACATTGTGAATGAACTCCAGGGTGAGAAGATTGACGTCATTCAATGGTCCAAGTCCCCTTCCCAGTTCATTTCCAATGCGCTAAGCCCAGCTCAGCCATTGCGAGTAGAGGTGGATGAAGAGGAAGCTACCGCCATGGTGGTGGTGCCGGACCGTCATCTGTCCTTGGCCATTGGCAAAGAGGGACAGAACGCTCGGTTGGCCGCCAAGTTGACCAATTGGAAGATAGATATCAAGAGTTCATCCGAAGTCGAAATTGAACGCATGAAACAATCCATTGAGGATGAGGTTGCAGTGCGGGCAGCCGCAGTGGATGCACCGGTGGTGGCTGAAGCCGAAGCCGTGGCAGCATCAGTGGCCGAGCCTGAAGAACTAGTCGTAGCAGAAGAGCAACTCACTGAGGAGCCTCAAGAAGTAACCGCAGAGGTCGCTCAGGGCACTGAAGATGAAGAGGCTCTCGCGGCAGTCCCCATCAACGACCACGGCCTTAGTGCTGAAGAATTGCTTGCTCTAGAATCTTTGGATCTCATGGATACGCTAGAGCCTGTGGCTTCCTCGGAAGGGACGGTAGTCCTAGAGGAAGAGGTTGAAGAAGAAGTCCTCATAGATGAAGACGAAGATGATGTATGGAAGCTCCCAGAGTCAACAGAGGGGCCCCAGATTCGGTTTGCAGAAGACATTCTTGGTTCCTTCGGGCAACGTACAGGTGCAGCGGGCGGCAGAAGCAAGCGTCGGCGCACTCGTCCCGCAGGTGGTGGGGCAAACAAGGGCGGCGCAAGGCCACCCGCTCGGCCCGGCGGACCCGGCGGGGCTAGTGGCGGACGACCCGGCGGCGCAGGCGGCGGACGGCCTAGCAGCGCAGGCGGCGGACGGCCTAGCAGCGCAGGCGGTGGACGGCCTAGCAGCGCAGGAGGCGGACGGCCCAGCGGCGCAAGCGGCGGACGGCCTAGCCCTCGTACCGACGCCACGCCAGCCCCGGACGACGATGAGTAGCGCTCAAGGATAACCCGCAACAAGAGGGCATTGGTTTTGGCAATTAAACATGTCCCTCAGCGGAGTTGTATCATCTGCGGAACCAAGCTGCCCAAGCGTGAACTTATCCGCATTGTGCATACGCCGCAGGGACAATTCATCTTGGATGAGAGCGGCAAACAGTCAGGGCGTGGCGCATATATCTGTCACAACCCTCTCTGCTGGGAACAAGCACAGAAGAGCAACCGGCTCTCCCGCGCGCTCCGCACAGAAGTGCCTAATGGTGCCTGGCAAGAACTGACCAGCCAAAGTGCATCGCTTCGTTAGTGATTACACGCAGGAGAGCGCATGGTAGAAGAGCAAACGGAAGACCAGCAAGCAACAAAGACCCGGCGAGTGACGCTAAAGGCGCTCACGCTGCCGGCTGTTATCAGTGTGGGCAACCTGGCTGAGCGGGTACACGCGGAGCCGGTGCAACTCATTAAGCAGCTCATGCGCATGGGCGTCTTTGCAAATATTACTCAGGCTATTGATTTTGACACCGCCGCAATCTTGGCCCGCGCCTATGGATACAGCGCCAAGGCCTTAACCGGTGCTGGTCAACAAGGGTCTGAGGAGCTTACAGAGGAAGACGCAGCCAACCTACAGATACGCCCCCCAGTGGTGACTGTGCTGGGCCACGTTGACCATGGTAAAACCTCACTGCTTGACTCCATACGTAAGGCCAACGTGGCCGGTGGTGAGAAGGGTGGCATCACCCAGCACATTGGCGCATACCAGGTTGAATATAACAACCTGACCATCACGCTATTGGACACGCCGGGCCATGAGGCGTTCACCGCAATGCGGGCCCGGGGTGCGCAAGTTACTGATGTGGCGGTACTGGTGGTGGCGGCTGATGACGGCGTGATGCCTCAAACAGTGGAGGCCATTGACCATATCAAGGCCGCGGGGGTGCCCATCATTGTGGCCATCAACAAGATGGACCTGCCTGATGCGGACCCGGACAAAATCAAACGCCAGTTATCTGAACACGAACTCCTGGTGGAAGATTGGGGTGGAGAGGTTATTGCGGTTCCTGTGTCCGCAAAGACCGGTGACGGCATAGAGGACCTGCTGGAAAGCATAATCGTCTTGTCAGAGGTGGAGGAACTCAAGGCCAACCCAGACCGGAGCGCGGTGGGCGTGGTGATTGAGGCGCGGACCGATAAGAGCCGTGGTGTAGTGGCATCATTGCTTATCCAGACAGGCACTCTCCACCAGGGCGACAATTTTGCTGTGGGGACCATCCGAGGCAGGGTACGTGCACTAACGAGCGACTCCGGCCGCAGGATTAAGAGCGCAGGGCCGTCACAGCCCGTGGAAATATTAGGTCTATCAGAACTGCCAGAAGCGGGTGACACACTCACCGTTGTGGCAGACGAACGCGCCGCAAGAGATTTGGTGGCGGAGCGCCAACGTTCCGCAGGGGCACGGGGCGTTACCTTGGAGGACATGACCTCACGGCTATCCAGTGGCTCCGTCAAGGAATTGGACCTTATCCTGAAGACAGACGTCCAAGGCAGCATAGACGCGCTGCGTCAAGCTTTGGGCCAACTGTCCACGGATGAGACGCAAGTGAAGCTAATCCATGCCTCTACGGGTACCGTGACTGAGAGCGATGTACTCCTGGCTGTGGCCTCTCAGGCAATCATTGTTGGCTTCAACACGCGGACTGAGCCCGGGGCTCGCCATATGGCAGACCTTGAGGGCGTAGACATCCGTCTCTACGATATTATTTACCGCCTGACGGAAGACATTGAGGCGGCTATGGCTGGCTTGCTTGAGCCCAAGCAAGAAGACATTGTGGAAGGCAAGTTGGAGATTCGGGCTGTCTTCTCCATTGGCAAAGGCAAGGCATCTGCCGGGTGTTACGTAACGGACGGCCAGGTGGGCCGCGGCTCCATGGCGCGGGTGCTCCGGGGCGGAAATGAGCTCTTTGACGGACCAATCCTTGGCCTTAAGCGCTTTAAGGATGATGTCCGGCAGGTAACCAACGGTTACGAGTGTGGCCTCACTCTTGATGGATTCAATGCATTCCAAGAGGGAGACGTTATAGAAGCCCACCGGCTCCAACGGGTCGGTGCCGGTTCATAAGAATTCCATTGACTATGTTTTGCGGGGTACCTCGTGTCGCGACGGACTGAACGCGTCAACGTCCTTCTTCAGCAGCAGGTCAGTGAGGTGCTATCTGAGGGCTTGAATGACCCCCGGTTGCGGGCGCCAGTCACGGTCACTTTTGCAGACGTATCTTCGGACCACCAATACGCCACAGTAGGCATCAGCGTCATGGGGTCAGAAGAAGAGCAGCAAGAGGCGCTCCAGGGTATGCAGTCCTCCGCCGGGTTCTTCCAACGGGCTTTGGCTAGCCGGGTTCGCATGCGGAACACACCTCGCCTGCGGTTTGTTTTGGACACTTCATTAGAAGAAGGAGACCGTCTGCTGGCGGTCATGGACAGGATTCGGACAGAAGGGACCACTGAGAATGACCAGACCCCTAATTGACGGCGTTCTAGACCTTCACAAACTGGAAGGCTCCACCTCCATGGACGTCGTCCGAATTGTAAAGCGCCTAACACACGTGAAACGTGTGGGACACGCAGGCACCCTGGACCCTATCGCCACAGGAGTCCTCCCTGTATGCCTTGGCCAGGCCACTCGACTCATGGAATATCTTGTGGATCACCACAAGATATACAGGGCAGAGTTTCGGTTGGGCGCAGCCACAGACACCCACGACGCGTACGGGACGGTGACGAGTGGGCAGGATCCTTCGGGTATAACTAGGTCACAGGTAGAGGCGTTGCTCCCGGTCTTCACCGGCGAGATTCAGCAACTACCTCCCATGTACAGCGCACTGAAGCGGGACGGCAAGCGACTATATGATCTGGCACGAGCTGGCCTTGAGGTAGAGCGGCCCACTCGTCCCGTCTCAGTCTATAGCTTGAACATGGTGGACTGGTCACCGCCCCTAGCCACCATAGAAGTGGAGTGTGGACGAGGCCTTTACGTACGTACGTTGGTTCATGACATAGGGGCCATGCTAGGGTGCGGCGCGCATCTGAGTGCACTCATCCGCCTCAAGGTAGGCCCATTCACTGTTGCTGACGCTGTTACGCCGGATGTGTTTGAGGAGGCAGTTGAGGCAGGTACGTGGGAAGACCTATTGTCTCCACCAGACATTGCCCTTCTGGGCCATGACTCGGTGACTGTGACAGCATCCGCAGAAGAACAATTTCGCCACGGACAAGCCATCTCCCTTCCGGACGTAACCATGTACGCGCGCCACCTTGAACTCCGCAGGGCCTACACCACTGATGGCCGGTTCCTAGGTGTCTTGCGGTTCAACCGGGCGGAAGGCATTTGGCAGCCGGAGAAAGTATTCGCGCTAGCCACACCGTCACCATACGCACCAAGTGCTGAGCCAGCGCACTGAGTGCATTGTGTCTACCTACCATAACTTGGTAGTACGACCTATCAATGATTAGTTGAAATGTACCGTGTCCATTCTGGGCGCAGGGTCTATAGTCTATGTACGGACTTTGCAGGCCATTTAGAGGCCAGAGGTCTTGAGATGCTGACCGCAGGTGCATCCGGTACCTACATGGTAGAATGCGCCGGGCACATAACTGCGGCAGAACCTAGGCCTAAGAATATTAGATGGGCCTCTGTAGTTGAGCGACCACACAAAGCTCTTTGCGAGAGTGGGCCGCAACCAAGTGGATATTAAGGAGCACATGACCGTGGGTAAGATTAACGTTGCGATTATTGGAGTTGGGAACTGCGCATCCTCTTTTGTGCAGGGAATTCAGAAGTACCGTGAGGCACCCGTAGACGAATTCATCCCAGGACTCATGCATCCGATGCTAGCTGGCTATCACATAGGCGACATCAACGTTGTCGCCGCGTTTGACATCGACAAAACCAAGGTTGGCAAAGATCTCTCTGAAGCAATCTTTGCAGGGCAGAACAACACTGCGCAGTTTTCGGATGTCCCCCATTATGGAGTCACGGTTGACCGAGGCATGACTCATGACGGCCTGGGGAAATACCTCTCAGAGGTAATTGAAAAAGCCCCTGGACACACTGCCGACATCACCGCCATCCTCAAGGAGCGTGAGGTGGATGTGGTTATCAACTACCTCCCCGTAGGCTCTGAAGAGGCCACCAAATGGTATACAGAGCAGATACTGGCCGCAAAGTGCGCCATGGTCAACTGCATCCCTGTTTTCATTGGCAGGGAACAGTATTGGCAGAAGCGGTTTGAAGACGCCGGCGTACCCATTATTGGTGACGACATCAAGTCCCAGGTCGGCGCCACCATCACTCACCGCGTCCTCACCCGGCTGTTCAAGGACCGTGGCGTGAAGTTGGAACGCACCTACCAGCTCAACTTTGGCGGCAACACAGACTTCTACAACATGCTGGAGCGGGACCGCTTGGAGTCCAAGAAGATATCCAAGACCAATGCGGTGACCTCCCAGCTTGACTATGACCTAGGGCCTGGCAACGTCCACGTTGGCCCCAGTGACCACGTGCCTTGGCTATCTGACCGAAAGTGGTGCTACATCCGCATGGAAGGCCGCACGTTTGGTGACGTCCCGTTGAACTTGGAGCTGAAGCTTGAAGTCTGGGATAGCCCCAATTCAGCTGGCGTGGTGGTGGACGCGGTCCGCTGCTGCAAGCTGGCCCTTGACCGGGGTATCAGCGGCTCTCTGGAAGGGCCCAGCGCTTACTTCATGAAGTCTCCGGCAATTCAATTCACTGATGATGAAGCAAGGGACAAGGTAGAGGCATTCATAGCTGAAGAGGTCAGTTAGAAGGCCACCGGACCCGGAGTACATAAGAGTGTCTACGCAAGCCACAGGAGCTGGCCCTCCGGCAATGGATGAGAGCGAGCTACGCCCGCTCAAGGTGGCACAAGTGTCACCTTATGACTTTGCGTACCCCGGCGGCGTGATTGATCACATCTCAAGCCTCTCCCACCAACTCACGCTCCTGGGCCAC
This sequence comes from Dehalococcoidia bacterium, assembly GCA_963693605.1. Classification (GTDB taxonomy): domain Bacteria; phylum Chloroflexota; class Dehalococcoidia; order Lucifugimonadales; family Australimonadaceae; genus JAQBVZ01. The sequence continues at coordinate 26,101 of CAVOAJ010000002.1, forward strand.
TCAGTAAAGATCATTGCCCCCCTCTCCAACGCCAAGGATCAGAAGATAAGCGAAACGCTCATACCGGTGGGCAGGCCTGTCCCCATACCAAGCGGCGGCTCCGTCGCTCGGATTTCTCTCTCCGTATGGCTGGAACCACGTATCAAAGCACTTTTGGAAGAAGAGCGTTTTGATATTGTGCATATCCATGAGCCCATGGCGCCCACTCTTCCAATCACTGTCCTCTACTGCTCCAATGCGGTCAACGTAGGCACTTTTCACGCCTTCCGGAGTAGTCGTGCCTATCGTTGGTGGCGCTATTTCAGCCGCAGGTGGTTCAAGAAGCTGGACGGGCGTATCTGTGTCTCCAGGCCAGCCATGGATTACGTTAGTAAGTTCTTTCCCCAAGAATATGAAATCATTCCAAACGGCATCACTGTGGACCGCTTTGCCCAGCCCCTGCCTCCGCTGGAAAAGTATCGTGACGGCAAGGTGAACATCCTCTTTGTGGGCCGGATGGAGCGGCGCAAAGGGCTCAAGTATTTATTGGAAGCTTATGCGGAGTTGAAGTGGGTACGTCCAGATATACGCCTCATAGTGGTTGGGCCTGGCAGCCCCAACAAGGAGTGCCTCAAAATTATCAGTGAACACAACCTCCAAGACGTGGAGCTCTTGGGCTCTGTGCCCTGGGAGGAGTTACCCCGTTACTATCAGGCCGCCGATATTTACTGCACTCCCTCCACAGGAAGGGAAAGTTTTGGCATAGTGCTGCTTGAAGCAATGGCCTCCAGCAAGCCCATAGTGGCCAGCCGGATTGACGGGTATAGCGGCGTCATGAGCGACGGCGTTGAAGGGTTCTTGGTTCCGCCCAAGAACGGGCCTGCGCTGGCTCAGTCACTGGCAAAGCTTATCGACAACCCCTCTTTGCGGCAGGAGATGGGAGCACGGGGCCGCATTGCCGTGGAGAACTACCGATGGGAGCGGGTAGCGGAGCGCGTAGTAAGCGTTTACCGTCGCCTCTTGCGGGAACGTCGCCAGTCCACGGCCGCCTCTTCAACCACCCAATGACGCTCTTTGTCCCAAGACTCCGTGCGAAGGCATTGGCCAACCGTCTGGTGGTTGGCCCCCTTGCGCGACTCCTCCTCGCGTTACATATTTCTCCCAACGCTCTCACGCTGGCGGGCTTCGCTGTCACAGCCGTGGCCGCATACCTCATTGGTGAGGCACACCTTCTGGCGGGCGGCCTCGTGTTGTTGGGTGGTTCAGCCATGGATATGCTGGACGGCGCCGTGGCCCGGTTGGGCAACAAGGCAACGCGGTTTGGAGCATTCTTAGACTCCATAACAGACCGGCTAGGTGAGGCAGCCGCCCTCTTTGGGCTCCTGGTGTTCTATGTCCGCCAAGACCATGAATTAGGCGCGTACCTGGCTTTTGGAGCCGTGGTGATGTCGTTCATGGTCAGCTACCTGCGGGCAAGGGCGGAAGGGCTTGGCGTTCCAGGCGACGTTGGGCTAATGGGGAGGCCTGAGCGAGTTGTTGTGTTAGTAGTGGGGCTTGTAGCTGGCTTTCCGCTCTACGCTCTGGGCGTGGTGCTTACGTTTGCCACGGTCACCGTGGGACAGCGGATATGGCACGTATACGCGGCTCAAGACGACTCGTAACCTTTTCGGCGTATCTATCATCAAACCCTAGAGCAGCGGCGTTTCGTCTGGCAACCATGATATGTTAGGAACAATACAGGAGCATACTGGAGAGCAAGCATGCCATTGATTAGTGATGCGGACCGGGAGGTCCTGACGCAGCGGTTCAATGATCGCTTAACAGGCGACGTTACAATCAAGCTGTTCACCGAATCAGCCGCCCGTAGCCTGCTGACCATTCCCGGTCAACCCAGTGGTCAGGCTAGCGGCCAATATGGGGCGCTGACAAAGGAATTGATGGAAGAGGTAACCGCTCTATCTCCCTTGCTCCACTTAGACGTGGCAGATATCCGTGGAGATGGCGCTGAGGAGGCCGCGCGGTTGGGCGTCCAGCGTGTCCCGGCCATGGTGTTCGATAGTGAGAACGGCGGGCGTGTGAAGTACTACGGAATCCCAGCGGGGCTTGAGTTCTCAACCATCCTTGAGGCAATTGAGGCCATATCCCGCAAAGAACCTCCGCTCAGTGAAGAGGTTGCCAAAGTAGTGGAAGAGGCCATTCAGGAACCCGTCCACCTACAAGTGTTTGTTACACCTACCTGACCGCACTGCCCTCGGTTGGCCCGTGCGGCCCATGCGTTTGCAATGATTAACCCGCATATCACCGCGGACGTGGTGGAGGCGGAAGAATTCATGGATATGGTCCAGCACTATAAGGTGATGGGCGTCCCCAAGACCGTTATCAATGACTCCGCTGAGTTCGTTGGCGGCGTCCCGGATGAATATTTTGTTAACATCATCCTCCAAGCCCTTGGGAAGCCGGAGCATGAATTTGCGGCACTTCAGCAAGGTGGACCTGCTGACGCCTAGGGTTTAATCAATTGAACAGCTATGAAACGGCGGGGCCTCAAGGCCCCGCCGTTTCAGTCTCTATTTAGTTTTCCCTGCATGGCAATAATCGCCGCAGGGTGAGTAACGCTGCCCTAAGGCTGTTACCGTCGCTCTTCACGGGCCCGGGCCTGATTTACCACAAGCGCCCTGCCATCTAGTGAGTACCCATTGAACATGGAGATTGCTTGCTCCATCTCATCGGACGCGTCCATCTCAACGAATCCGAACCCACGTGAGCGACCGGTCTCACGGTCCGTGGGGATGTGGACTGACGCCACAGAACCCGCCTGGCTAAATAGCTCACTCAATTCCTCAGGACTTGCCCTGAACGGCAAATTACCCACAAACAACGTGGTCCCATTCTCAGCCATATTCCCCTCTACTCGCATGTGCGACCCGGAGCCTGGATCTGCAGCAAACCCATCAGGTTTTTGAAGCCAGTGTCCAATGGTTGCGCCTAGACACCGGCACTGAGCTTGCCACGGCTTCCGGACTGCGCGATTGTAGCGACATCCTCCTCATGAAGCAAGACTTTTGTTTCAAGAGGGTCGCCTTGTTCCATGATGTGCCTGATTTCGTAATTATTACGCCCTATTAGGAACAGGCCACACTTCGCCCAGCCTCATCCTCTCATCCTAAGGTAAACACCCAGTACACACCAACGGGGTATATAACCAGCATTCCACCCAAGGCCAGCCAGCGCGGTATGCCCATCAAGCGCGGCTTTAGCATAGCTATCCCGCCCAAGACCATTAAACCAACCCCTATTAGCGCTGCGGCATGATGCCCTGACCCGAACGCCCCAAGGATAGTCCCCTCATTGTAGAGTGGGTCCATGATGGCCAGAATCACAAGGTTGAAGGTGCAACTCCCATAGAGGTTACCTGTAATCAGTGCATAGTTCCGCTGTCGCGCGGACTCCACTATCGCGGAGGCCTCTGGCAGAGAGGTCACGACGGAAACGAACAGGATGCCGATAAAACTGCCTGAAAGGCCCGTCGCGCCTGCAATGCCGTCGGCGCTGATGGCCAAGAATGGTGCGGCCACTGCTATAGCACCGGCGGCCATCAAAAACCCCCTCCACGCTCGCTTCAATAGCACTGCATCACGTGGAGGGGCATACTCCGGTTCATTGCTTCCTGCGCTATAAACCAGCCGCATTCCAAGCAGGTACGCGCCAACGATAGCCATGCCACCTGTACTGAATATCCAAACGGATGCGTCCGTTCCAGTCCACGCAAGTGTAAGCACGAGCGTTGCTAGAACGATTGTCACCAGCACCAATACGCGGGTCTCCCTGGTCACATGATAGAAGAACCCCTTCTTCAGGAGGGTCAAGGTCATCCCCACGATGCCCAGCATGAAAATGTTCACCATGTTGGATCCAAGGATGTCCCCTATACCAATTGCCGTAGCGCCAATCAAAACGGCAATCGAATCTGTAAACAACTCGGGGAGTGATGTTGCCCCAGCCAGGAAGATGGTCCCCACCCAGAGATGTCCCCACCCTGTGTGCTCAGCTAACGCGTCACCGTGACGCGCTAGCTGAATGCCGCTGATAACCACAACCATCGCGCTGGCTATGAACACAGCCAGGGCAACTGCTAAGTTGTCCATAAATGGAGCCTCACGGGAATACGATTGAACTGGGAGCGGGGCCCAGGGCCCGTACCGAGATTATACCGCCCCAGTCTCCCACCTTATACAAGCGTTCCGTAAACCACGAAAGTCTATGGAACACTATCCCAGGGTTGGGGTATGATATGGGCGGTGTGCGTACCTATACGCGACGAGTGAAGGGGTAATAATGGCAACCACAACACAGAGCAACACCCGGGTCTCTCTTGATGATCTGGACCTGAGCATTGGCAAGCGGACGCGCCTGCACAGACTCCTTTACGACCATGGACCCGGTAACGGCACTATGCTTCTGCTCCCGGTGGACCAGGGGATGGAGCACGGCCCACGAGATTTCTTTGAAAACCCTGCTAGCGCAGACCCCGTCTATGAGTTGGAGTTGGCTCAGGAGGCCAATTTCAGCGGCATTGTTCTTGGCTATGGACTAGCCAAAAAGTACATGAAGCAGTTCGCGGGCAAAGTCCCCTTGGTGGTGAAGCTCAACGGCAAGACGGAGATTCCTGCAGACGACGAAGCGTTCTCTCCGCAGACAGCAACCGTTGAGGAGGCTGTGGCCCTTGGTGCAGACGCCATTGGTTACACCATCTACGTCGGTTCTCCCGCTCAGGACAGGGACTTCATACAGTTTATGGAAATTAGGGAAGAGGCAGACCGCCTGGGAATGCCAGTCATCGTCTGGGCGTATCCACGAGGCAGCGCCATTGATGGCAAAGCAGGACGCGAGAGCCTTTACGCTATCGACTACGCCGCCCGTGTGGCATGCGAGATGGGCGCTGACGTCATCAAGATGAACCTACCAGTCATTAACCCGGAGAAGGACAAGCAGGCTCCCAAGCCCTACAACAGCCTCAACGTGACCGCTGAAGAGGCCATGGCCATGGTCGTAAAGTCAGCAGGGCGATCGCTGACACTGCTGTCCGGTGGCTCCAAGGCTGATGACGCCGATATCTTTGCGAAGGCAGAGGCTGGCCTGGAAGCGGGTGTGACGGGCTTCATATTTGGCCGCAACGTCTGGCAACGGCAGCCGGAATCAGCCAGAGCGTTGGTCTCTCGGCTTACTGACCTGCTCCGAAGTCACTAGCGCTTCACTTTCAAGTAAACCAAAGAGGCCCCGGCTAAGCCGGGGCCTCTTTATTAGAGCGCGTATGCTACGTGCTAGCTGTCAGGAATTACTTCTTCCCCTGACACTCGCACAACCTTGGTGCGGAGGTAGTCCACAAGGACATCAACCTCATCATGGCTCTGCAGGTAACGCCGAAGTGAGTGTCGCAGTATCTCCAGTCCCGCCTCAAGCTCCGGCCAGACCACCTCTCGTGCCCCCATCTGCAGAAGCCGCTCACCCTCCTCTCGCCAATGGACTCGCGCCACCACGTCCAACGCCGGGTTCATCCTGAGCGCGTGGTGCACCGCAAGCTGCGCTGAATTAGCATCACCACTGCTGATAATCATGAGGCGCGCAGACTGGATACGCACAGCTTCCAAAACATGTTCATCCGCAATGTCCCCGTACACCACCGTATACCCAAGCCCTCGATGTTTAGCCACTGACCTCGCGTCCAATTCCACGCTCACAAACGGCACCTGGTGTTGCGTGAGCACCTCCGCGACCAGGGAACCGACACGCCCAAGGCCAGCAAGCACCACATGACCTTGTTCTGGGCCAGGGCCGCCTTCCGGGTCATCATCAGGGTGGTAAAGCCTAAACGCAGAGAACCGCGCACTGAGCATACCTACCACTCGCGTGCCGCCGCCCATGATCCACGGCGTGATGGCCATGGTCAGCACGGCAGATACCACGGTAAGGGAGAGAAATTCATCTTCTACAATGCCAAGGGCCACAGCGGAGCCAGCCAGTATGAAGCTAAATTCCCCTACCTGGACCAACCCCACGCCAGCAAGGACTGAAGTGGGCAAGAGGTAGCCAAAAGCCCTCATAATGCCGCTAACAATCAGGAATTTGGCGAAGATCACGACTGAGACGACAACCACGACATCCTAGAGGTTGTTGGCGAGAAAGGAGAGGTCTGTCAGCATTCCCAGGGATACGAAGAACAAGGCAGCGAAGGTATCTCGCAGTGGCACCACTTCTGAAAGGGCCCTCCGCCCAAAGTCAGACTCGCTCAGCACCAACCCCGCAAGGAATGCGCCCAAGGCAGCGGAGAGTCCTAGCGCTTGGGTCATGGCCGCAGTAGAAACCGTGATAGCCACAACGGAGAGGATGAACACTTCACGGGAGCCCAGTAAGGCCACCCGCTCCAACAGCCAGGGAAGCAACCTGCCGCCCAGCAGTATCATGGCGCTGAGTGCCACACCAGCCTTCAGCAAGCCAAGGCCTAGGTCAAGGGCAAAGGAGGCGTCACTGCCATTCAACGCAGGCAAGATGGCAATCATGGGGACAAAGGCCAGGTCCTGGACTACAAGAATCCCCGTAATCACTCGCCCGTGGACACTCTGAAGCTCATGGCGTTGCATGAGGGTCCGCAGTACCACCATGGTGCTGCTAAGGGAAATCACCATGCCAAGGACAATTGAGGCTTGAGCAGGCCAGCCCAGCAGCAGGCCTACAACGTAAGCAACGGCGGCCGTAGCCACTATCTGCACCGTCCCGCCAATGATGACCACCCGCCCAGACCGCCGCAGGTCTCTGAAGGAGACCTCAATGCCTACCGCAAAAAGCAGCAAGATGACGCCGAATTCAGCCAGCGTCCGCACAGTCTCCACGTTCTCGATACCCGCCAGAGCGTGAGGGCCAATGAGCATGCCCACTGCCAGGTAGCCCAGGAGGACTGGCAAGCGTAGGAATCGCGCCACCAATGCACCGGCAAAGGCGGCCACAAAGATGAGTACTATGTCGCCAAAGAGACCGCCAGGCACCACGGCGTAGCTCCTTACAGAGTCAAAAGGGGATTTGGTAAGCCATATTGTACGGTATGCGGTGTGCGTGTGACCTGCGTGGCGTTGGAGCAGCGAAGCATAAAGGTTCCGTAAATCCCAGCCACTCCCGTTTGAAAAGGGCGGCAAAAGGCCCCGCCTGCGGCGGGGCCTTCCGGCATACCTACTTGCGGACGGGTCTTACACCCCGTACCAACCCTGGCCTTTGATCAGACCTCGTACGTAAGCTATCTGGCCTATGTGCTGCACGTTGTCACTTGTAATAATTGCAACGCCATCAGCAACGGTCTGCGGTGGCCTTGGAGGGTCTGTCTGAGGTAGATGCCTCTCCCAGCTCTGCGGACTGAGGCTGGCAATGTGGCTTACCGTGGCCACCTTTACCGCCTCATAATACGCAAGCAGAAGCTCTGCGCTTATGGGATCAAAGCTGCCGACGGTCTCAGGTTTGTAGCTGGGAGGCGTCTCCTCTAAGCCAAATTTTTCATACCACTTCTGGGAACGCCATACCTGCTCCGCTCCTGCAATACGGGAGCCGTAGCCGTCTTGCACACGAGTTAGGTGCCACGCCAGCCAGCCAATTGGGTTGCTTTCCGGCCCAGCAGGTTGCTGCATCAACTCTTCCCGTGTAAGGCCTTCCAGCGCTCTCTTGAGCGTTCCGTCAGCTCTACCAAGAGCATTGAGAAATAGTGCACCGTTGTCCATGGCGTCTCCCTGAGCTTGAGATTAATACCAGCCTTGTTCTCGAAGCATCCCCCGTAGAAAGGCAACCTGCCCAACATGCTGAACAACATCGTTCACGATAATGGCCAGGAGCTCCCTCACGGTTCGCGATGGCTGGTTGGGGTTGGCCGCCGGGGACTCCCGGTCAAAGTCAGCCTGTTTCAAGACTTTGGCCCACTCCTGAGTGCTGGCATACACGGCATCATAAAAGCCCATAATGATGTCCAGGCTCTTGGGGTCAAAGGTGTTCACCGTGTCCGGCTTATAGCTGGCCGGTGTCTCCTCTAGGCCAAATTTCTCATACCATTTCTGAGATGCCCACACCGTCGCCTTGCCCGTGGCGCGGGAGCCAAGGTTGTCCTGGGTCCGCGTGAGGTGCCAGAGCAGCCAACCTATGGGGTTGCTCCTTGGCCCTGCCGGCTGGGCCATAAGTTCATCACGAGAGAGGCCGTCAACCGCCCGCCTCAAATCACCGTCTGCCTTGGCCAGCGAGTCAAGAAACAGTTCTTGTACGTCCACGTTGTCTCCTTTAGAAGTTAGGTGCGCCAGCCCAAGCCGCTGATGTAGCCCCGCAGGTAGGCTATCTGGCCTGCATGCTGGGTATTGTCTCCAAGAATGCTGACCAGCCGCACACCCACCGTTGGCGGCGGGGTCCAACGGTCGTCGTTCACGGGTTTGTCCATCTCTTCAGACGTGAGGGTGGAAAGGTACTGCGCGGTACGTTCATGGACTGCGTTGTAGTAATCAAGCAACGTCTGGGCGTCCGGCGCGCGGAAGGCCCGTACCCGCTCTATAGAATCGCCCGTCCCAAAGTCGGTAGGGTCGGCAGGGAGGTTGAATTTCTCGTGCCAGCCATCCGCCACCCAGGCCTGCTCGCGACCAGCTAGATTGGAGACGTGGTCATCCTGGCCTCGTGCTAGGTGCCAGCAAAGCCAGCCAATGGGGTTGCTGCCCGGGCTGGGTTGAATGGTGAGTTGCTCAGGGGTGAGGCCCTCAAGCGAACGTTCCAGAATACTTTTCAGTCGTCCAAAGGCGTCCGCCGCTACTTCCGGTCCTTCCATGCACCACCTCCGTGGATGATTGATTAGCCTACGCTTCCAGCCAGCCCTTGCCCTTGATCAGTCCGCGCAAGTACGCCACTTGCCCCGTGTGTTGAATGTTGTCCACCAAAATTGCAGTGAGCCGCGCAGCCAACGGGACAGTGCCGTTCCCACGCACTTCTGGCACCTGCCGCTCCAGATCATCAAGTGTGAGCTCCTG
>CAVOAJ010000003.1:0-33238 GCA_963693605.1 Dehalococcoidia bacterium
CCGCAATAAGCAGAAGGCCATGGCTGTGCTGCGGTCCCGCCTCCTAGAGCGCCGGATGCGAGAGCAGCAAGAGGAGACGGCGGCTGACCGTCGCTCCCAGGTGGGCACAGGAGAGCGCTCTGAGAAGGTGCGGACCTACAACTTTCCTCAGGACCGACTGACGGACCACCGCATTGGCATGAGCGTCCACGGCCTTGAAGGCATCTTGGACGGCCAGATAGACAACATCATCCAGGCACTCGTTGAGGATGAAAAGGCGCGCTTGCTCCAAGAGGGAGTGGCGTGACCACCGTCAGCATGTTGCTCCGTGATACAACGGAGCGGCTTGCCCGTGCAGGCATTGGTGACGCTCGTCTGGAAGCAGACCTCCTCTGGATGACCGCACTGGACACAGACCGCACCCACCTCTATGCAAAGCTGCAAGACACCCCTGACCAGAATGCGATGAACGCCGCCGCTGATTTGCTTGAGCGCCGACTCCGGCATGAGCCTGTCGCCTATCTCATGGGGCATCGTGAATTCTTTGCCCTGCAATTTTATGTTGCCCCTGGTGTGCTCATCCCCCGCCCAGAGACTGAATTGGTGGTTGAAGAGGCCCTGCGCCTGCTGCATGAAAGGTTGACTGGCAGAGAGAACGTCAGCGTCGCTGACATCGGCACGGGCAGCGGGGCCATCGCCGTTAGCGTGGCGGTCAACTGTGCACAGGCAACGGTCTACGCCAGTGACATCTCTGCACCGGCGCTGGAAATAGCAGCGCTCAACGCGCGCGAGCACGGCGTCAGTGACAGGGTGCGCTTCATCACCGGAGACCTGCTCTCACCAATCCCCGGCCCAGTTGACCTCATCCTGGCAAACCTCCCCTATGTCATGTCCTCAGAGGTGCCAACACTGGAGCCTGAGCTACGCCTGTATGAGCCACTGGAAGCCTTTGACGGCGGAGCGGACGGACTGGTGCTCATAGGTAAACTCTTAGCAGACGCGCCCCGTTATTTGAACAAGGGTGGCGCAGTGGTGCTGGAGATGGACCCGCGACAGATTGACCGCGCCAAAGAGCTTGCGTTGGAAGCCTTTCCTGGCGCTACAGTACGTATTCTGCTGGACCTAGCAGGTCGGCCAAGAGTGCTCGTGGTTGAGCACCACTGAGCCCCTGCTACAATCCGCCTACTCAAACCCCGCCCCCAATTTTGCTAAGGAGCTTGCATGGACGTAGAAGAGGTCTTTCCCGGAGTCTTTGAAATGCGCACCACCTATGGCCGTGACACGGCTGGCCTGTTCACTGAAGGCGCGTTTCCTCATGCAGTCTGGTTTGTGGCTGGGCCCACTCCCGCGCTCTTGGATCCAGGCCCTACCGTGGTGGCGGAAGAGACGCTAGATGAACTACATAAAATGGGCTACGACCCTAACGATATTGAGTATGTGGTGCCGTCCCACATCCATGTGGACCACGGCGGAGGATGCGGCTGGTTGGTGAAGGAGCTTCCTAAAGCCAAGGCCGTCATCCACTCACGAGGGGTTCCGTTCATGCTTGACGTCTCCCGCCTCATTGCGGGCACCGCGGCTGTCTTTGGTGATGAATGGGAGGATATATTTGGTGACCTGTCACCCGTGCCGGCGGATAGGCTTCTTACCGTGGAGGATGGGTCAACCTTAGAGTTGGGCGGCAAGACCCACCGGATTATCTTCATGCCAGGCCACTCTCTGGACCACATAGGGGTCTATGACGAGACGAACCAGGCGCTGTACTGCGGCCATGGCCTTGGCAATTACAAACCGGAACGCTTCATGCCGGACCCGCCCATGACGTTGCCCTACTTTGATGTAGAGGCCAGCCTTGCTTCTATCAGGCGCGCCCGTGACCTTGCCCCGCGCTATTTGCTCCCCGTTCACTCCGGCTTCCTGGCGTCCAACCCTGGCTTTGCCATCGACGCCGTGGAGCGCGTGACCATTGCCATTGGCGAGATTGTGAAGGCTGGCATGGAGTCTGGCGCCACGCCCGAGACCATTGAGGACGATGTTAGGACGTACATGTTCGCTAACCCCGCCAAGGCGGACCGTTCCTACATGCCGGTGGTGCGCTCCTACATGGCCTACTATGAGCGGCTCCAACGCCGTTCTTCAGGTGCGTAGGTTACGTAAGGGAAACGAGCTACTGCTTGCGGGGGCGCTGCCGGTCCAGTGAGTCAATCCAGATAGTCACTGGGCCGTCGTTAATCAGCGAAACGTCCATGTGCTCTTGGAAAACGCCGGTTGCTACCGTGAGGCCGGTTGACCGAAACCGGTTCAGGACATCATCAAACGTAGCGCCGGCTGTCTCCGGTGGAGCGGCGTCAGTGAAGCTGGGGCGGCGTCCACGGCGGGTGTCCGCGTAGAGCGTGAACTGGCTGACCAGCAGCAACTCAGCATTGACTTCCAGGGCAGACCTATCAAACTTCCCCTCTTCGTCGGGAAAGATACGAAGGTTGGTCACCTTGTCCACAACGTATTCAGCGTCGGCGGGTTCATCGTCCTTGGCCACTGCCACAAAGACAACCAGGCCCTGGTTGATGGAGCCAACCTCACGGCCATTCACGGCCACAGACGCCTGACGTACTCGCTGCACTAGAGCGCGCAATACACTGGTCCTTGGTACGAGTATGGATTTGTGGCGCTGGAGACAACGCCAATGCTGGTCTATCTAGTCAGAAGAACTGGTTGAGGACGCGCTCTTCGTTGACTTCTCTGCTGGCTTCTCGGCAGCAGGTTTCTCCGTAGAGGCGCCAGAGTCTGAAGAGCCTTCTGAAGAAGTTGATGAACTGCTAGAGGATTCAGAAGATGACGACTTGGAAGCGCGAGATTTGCCCTCGCTGGAGGTCTCCGGCTTCCGGTAGTCCGTGGTGTAGAACCCGGAACCCTTGTAAATGACGCCCACGGGATGAAAAAGCCTGCGAGAAGAACTTTGGCAGACGGGACATTCCTGGACTGGCTCAGAGTCAAACCCCTGCTTGAGGTCAAACTCATGGCTGCAGGAGGTGCACTTGTAACTATAGATGGGCACCGCAGTATCTCTCCACCGTATTAGCACTCGCTATCTCCAAGTGCTAATACTTACGATACCGATGGTTCCATGACGTGTCAACGTGATACGGAGCCAAGGTTGGTTAGCTTGCTCAGTACTGCATCTATGTGCTACCTTTTAACGTCGTCACTGTTAAATTTGACTGTGGGTTACGGTGACGTTGCGGCTGAGCAGCACGCTGCTCAAAGATCACCGCGGAGAGGGGGATCGTAAACCTTGGCATTTGTGACACTCAGGGACGGAGAAAGCGGCGAAGGCCTGCTTGGTCGTTTCCGGGCTTCAGTTACCAGGGCCGGTGTGCTTAAAGAGCACAAAGACCGGCGGTTCTTCCGCTCTAAAGGCGAAAAAGCACGCATGGCAGCCCGGCGTTCCGCACGCCGAAGGCGTCGTTCAGGAACGTAAACTACAGATCACCGTCAATGCATCAGGCGTCCCAACTGGGACGCCTGATTGCCGTTATGGGCCAGTACGGCGCGCCATCCTCCTTCGTACGTAACCCATGCTATACTTTAGCTCCAACGTGGCAGGCAGCAGAGCTACGTTCCACCCCAGTGCAGGTGCGGACATTTCATGCGGCTCTTTCGGTTGGCTCTAGCCCAAATTAACCCCACGGTGGGGGACTTGGAAGGCAACGCGGCTAAGGCCATTGAGTATGCCGCAAAGGCCGCCGCCCAAGGCGCTGACCTAGTGGCCTTTCCTGAGTTGGCCCTGACTGGGTATCCGCCTGAAGACCTCCTTCTCAAATCCCAATTTCTTGCTGACGCTGAAAAGCAGTTGGAGCGGGTCGTCGCGGCCAGCAAGGACATCGCCATTGTCATTGGCACGCCACACCTTGAAGGCAGTGAGCTGTACAACGCCGCGGCCATCGCCGTAGGAGGTGAGCTTGTCGGTTACTACCATAAGATGTACCTCCCTAACTATGGCGTGTTTGATGAAGAGCGGTACTTCCGGCCAAGCCATCAGTGTCCCGTGTATGTCATTAACGGCGTATTAGTGGGCGTGAATATCTGTGAGGACGTCTGGTATCCCATAGGCCCGGTCTCCGTCCAGCGGGCGGGCGGGGCTGAATTGATCGTCAACATCAACGCCTCGCCCTACTACCAAGGCAGAGGTTATGAACGACAGCAGATGCTCTCCACCCGTGCCTCTGACAACGAAATACTAATAGCCTACGTGAATACGGTTGGCGGCCAAGATGAGTTGGTTTTTGACGGCCAGACCATGGTCATGGATCAGCACGGGGCGCTGCTTGCCAGAGGGCCGCAGTTTGAAGAGGCGCTTCTGGTTATGGACCTCGATGCTGATGCAGTTGCCCACACTCGGCTTCATGACCCCAGGCCGCATAGAGAGAGCCCCTCCATTATTGCGGAGGTGGGTGTGGCTGAGGTACACCACGTTTCGAACTACCGCGCTCAGGAGCCGGGCCAGGTCATACACGGGACCATCTGCGAGCCTCTGGACCCCTTGGCTGAGGTCTACACCGCGCTGGTCACCGGCACGCGGGACTACGTTGGTAAGAGCGGCTTTGGAGGAGCAGTCATTGGTCTATCAGGCGGCATCGACTCTGCCCTGACTGCGGCTGTCGCAGTGGATGCGCTTGGGCCGGAAAATGTGACCACCGTTTTCATGCCCTCCCCGTATAGTTCAGAGCAGTCGCGTATCGATGCCCAGGAAGTCGCTGACAACCTTGGCATTCCTATGCACACCATCCCCATAAGCAGTGCTCTGGACACCTACCTTGACGCCTTGGCCCCCGTTTTTGCGGGCAAGGAGCCGGACACCACAGAGGAGAACCTCCAGGCACGTATCCGTGGAAACATATTGATGGCCTTGTCTAATAAATTTGGTTGGCTGGTACTCACCACCGGCAACAAGAGTGAGATGGCCACCGGTTACTGCACGCTGTACGGTGATATGGCAGGCGGCTTTGCGGTGATTAAGGACGTTCCCAAAACGCTGGTGCAGCGGTTGTCCGCCCACCGCAACCAGGTTGACGGTAAGACAGTTATTCCAGAGTCCATCCTTACCAAGCCCCCCTCAGCGGAGCTCCGTCCAGACCAGAAGGATGAAGACTCTCTGCCTCCGTATGCTGACCTGGACCCTATTCTTAAGGGCTATGTTGAAGATGACCTGACCATAGATGAGATACTTTCCAACGGAGCATCACCTGAGCACGTGGCGCTCACAGTCCGCCTGGTGGACGGCAGTGAGTACAAGCGCCGCCAAGCGCCGCCAGGCGTGAAAATTACCCCCCGTGCCTTTGGTAGAGACCGCCGCCTGCCCCTGGTCAATCGCTACCGGCCCACCCAAAACCGACCATAACTGATTCCACTTACCGCGCCTTACTTGATGTTCCTTTTTCGTGGCCATATAGTCACTGCAATGGGACATTCGCTGCTTGTGAGCCCAGAAGTTTGTGTGGTAGGATTGGCCTTGAATTGGTGTCGCGGAGAGGTGTTTAGAAGTGTCTGAGAAGGAAAAAGCGCTGGAGTTGGCCCTAGGCCAGATTGAGCGTCAATTCGGTCGCGGCTCCATCATGCGTCTGGGAGAAACTTCCATTGATAAGCATGTGGCAGCAATCCCAACTGGCTCAATCTCATTGGACCTCGCCCTCGGTATTGGGGGAGTGCCCAAGGGGCGAGTAACCGAGATTTACGGCTCGGAGTCAGCTGGAAAGACTACCCTGTGTTACCACATCATGGCGGAAGCCCAGAAATCTGGTGGCGTTGCAGCGTGTATTGACGCTGAGCATGCCCTTGACCCAGCATATGCAGCCCTATGCGGAGTAAACGTTGAGACGTTGCTCGTTTCGCAGCCTGACACTGCGGAGCAGGCTCTGGAAATTGTCGAATATTTGGTTCGTAGCGGCGCGGTGGATGTCATTGTGATAGACAGCGTGGCGGCCCTGGTACCTCGCGTTGAATTGGAGGGAGACATGGGTGACACTCATGTTGGCCTTCAGGCGAGACTCATGTCCCAGGCCCTGCGTAAGCTCACGGCAGCCACCAGCCATTCTGGCACCGCCGTTGTGTTTGTGAACCAACTCCGCGAAAAGATAGGCGTGTTTTTTGGCAGTCCAGAGGTGACGCCGGGTGGACGGGCATTGAAGTTTTACAGTTCGGTCCGTATAGACCTGCGTAGGGTGGAGACCATCAAGCAGGGGACCGAGGCCATGGGCACCCGAGTTAGGGCCAAAGTGGTTAAGAACAAGGTGGCTCCGCCGTTTAGGCAAGCGGAGTTCGACATCATGTTCACAGAGGGAATCAGTAAGTCAGGTGACTTGATTGACCTTGGAGTGGAACTGGGATTAGTCCGCAAGGCTGGAGCCATGTACTCCTATGGGGAGACGCGGTTGGCCCAGGGTAGAGAGAACTCCAAGAATTTCCTCAGGGAAAACCCCAGCGTAATGGAAGAAATAGAACAACGGATTCGCTCTTTCAGAAAAGGTTCAGAAGACGAGGACAATGCAGTAGCCCCGGCAGATGAACCTGAAGCGGCCATAGAGGCCGTTCCTGTAGCAGTGTTAGCGAAGAAGTAAGAAAGAGCTCCTTCTCAGTCCGTCTGCATACTCCCGCGCCGCTACCCAGAAAGGGTGGAAGCGCGCACATGACGGTTCATCAGGACCATTCCAACGACCACCAGGCCGCACGTAACGCGGCGCTGCGGTTGATTGCCGTCCGCCAGCGCGCCGTAGCTGAGGTCCGTACAAGCCTACGCCGCCGCTTTTCCCATGCCATTGCAGATGCCGTAGTGAATGAATTTGAGGCCGCTGGCCTGCTCAATGACGCCGCCTTTGCGGAGGCGTGGCGTGAGAGCAGAGAGCGGTCACGGCCTCGTAGTGAAAGGCTGGTACGCCGTGAGCTGCTGCAGCGTGGCATAGACGCTGCCGTTGTCGGCACGGCGGTCGAGGGCATGGATGACGAGGCCCTAATAGAACAGGCCGCACAGTCTTATGTGGGGCGCCTGAAAGGGCTGGACTCCCAACGTTTTCAACGCAGATTGGCCGGGTATCTGTTCCGCAGGGGCTTCTCCGGCGCCCTGGTGGGACGGACGCTGCGCGCGTATCTGCAGCAGCAAGAACAACTAGAAGAAACTGTCCAAACGTACTCTTAGTAGAGGGCCCTTGATAATTAGGGACCCGTCGGAAGGTTGGAAAGGAAGATGAGATTATGGAAATAGTAGTTATTTTACTGGCGGTTGTTTTATCCCTGGCGCTTGGTGGTGCCGTTGGATTTTTGATGCACACCCAGCAGGTGAAGCGGAGCGCCACCGCGGCAGGTGGTGAAGCAGAACGCATCTTGTCCGAGGCTGAGGACCAACGTAAGAAGATAGTTGCCGACGCCCGGGAAGAGGCGACGCAGGTTAGAAGAGGCACTGAGGAAGACCTGAAGGAACGGCGTAAGGAACTTCAGCGCTTTGAGAGCCGGCTGGCAACTCGGGAGGAAGGCCTGGACAAGCGCCAAGAGAAGATCCAACAGCGGGAGGACTCCATCTCTGACAAGGAACAGGCCATCATTGACAGGGAGTCTGCTTTGGATCGTGACCGAGAGGAAGTGGAGGAGCTCAAAGGACAGCAGATCAAAGTACTGGAGTCAGTGGCGTCTCTTACCATGGAAGAGGCCAAAGAAGGCATCATGCACCGCGCTGAAGAAGAGATGCACTTTGAGCTCAACAAGCGCTACTACGAGATGGAGCAGGAGATAAAAGACCAAGCTGATGACAAGGCCAAGGATATAGTCTCCCTGGCGATTCAGCGGCTTGCTGCGGATGTCGTCTCGGAAAGCACTACCTCTTCTGTGCCTCTGCCCAACGATGAAATGAAAGGTCGGCTCATTGGCCGTGAGGGCCGCAACATTCGCGCACTTGAGGCCGCAACCGGCGTGGACCTCATCATTGATGACACGCCTGAGGCAGTCACCATTTCCTGCTTTGACCCTGTCCGAAGGGAAGTGGCCCGTTTGGCTCTGACCAAGCTGGTCTCTGACGGCCGCATTCATCCGACCCGGATTGAAGAGACGGTGGAGAAGGCCCAACAGGACGTGGAAGAGAGCATGCGCAAGGCGGGCGACCAAGCCATTATCGACGCTGGCGTGCGCGGCCTGCACCCTGAACTAATCAAGCTCTTGGGACGGTTGAAGTACCGTTACAGTTATGGTGAGAACATCCTGCAACACGCGGTCCAGGTATCCCAGATTGCTGGTATGCTGGCTGCTGAAGTAGGAGCTGACGTACAGGTTGCTAAGGCTGGTGGCCTCCTCCACGACATCGGTAAGGCCATGACGCATGAGGTTGAAGGCTCCCACGTTGAAATTGGTGATGAAATTGCCAAGCGCTACAACCTCCCAGATGCCATCCGTGACGCTGTAAATGAGCATCACGAGGATGACCGTGGCAGCGCTGAGGCGTTCTTGGTGGCTGCGGCTGATGCAATGAGCGCTGCCAGGCCTGGGGCACGCCGTGACACGTTGGAGTTCTACCTCAAGCGGCTTGAGGCTCTGGAAGACGTGGCCAACAGCTTTGAGGGCGTTGAAAAGTCCTTTGCCATCCAGGCTGGACGTGAGGTCCGAATTATGGTGAAGCCAGAGGACATAGATGACATTGAGGCTGCATCTCTGGCTCGCAACGTGGTCAAGAAGATTGAAGAGAACCTGGTATACCCGGCCGCCATCAAGGTGACAGTCATCAGGGAGACCAGGTCAGTGGACTATGCCAAGTAGGCGCGTTGCGGAAGGAATGAGCGGAGTGGTGCGTAATCAAATGGAGCGTCGGCTATGAGAGTGCTCATGGTGGGAGACATTGTGGGCAAGTCCGGGCGGCGCGCTCTTACTACCGTACTGCCTCGCTTACGACGTGAGCGTGACATTGATTTCGTGGTCGTCAACGGCGAGAACGCCGCTGGCGGCTACGGCCTCACGCTGGATACCGCAGATGAAATCCTGGCGGCAGGGGCTGATGTCATCACCTCCGGCAACCACATCTGGGACCAGAGAGACTTCATCTCGCACCTAGACGGAGAGATGCCTATTCTCCGCCCTGCCAACTATCCTGGACTGGCCCCCGGCAGGGGGCACCTGCGCCTTGGTGACGTGGCGGTAATCAACATCCAGGGGCGGGTCTTCATGCCTGAGGGCGTGGACTCGCCTTTTGAGATTGTGGAGCGTGTCTTGGCGGAAATGGAGCAAGACCCGCCCAAGGTGACGCTGGTGGACTTTCACACTGAAGCAACCTCAGAACAGGGAGCCATGGGCTGGTTCCTGGATGGCCGTATCTCCATGTTAGTGGGCACCCACACACACGTGGCCACGGCTGACACTCGTGTGCTCCCCAAGGGCACGGCGTTTGTCACTGACCTTGGCATGACGGGGCCCATGAACTCAGTGTTGGGCATGAAGGTGGATGACGTTTTGGCCCGGTTCCTGACCGGACTCCCCAAACGCTTGAACGCGGTTGAGAACGGCCCAGCCCGGTTCAACTCCGTTCTGGCTGAGATAGATGATTCCACTGGCTTGGCCGTCAGCATTGAGCGTGTGGATGAGGTGATCGACTGATGAATGCGGTGTCGCTTATTGACCTCCACATGCATACCACCTTTTCCGATGGACGGCTCTCACCCACGGAGCTGGTGGATTTGCTGGCGTCTCGTGGACTGCGCGTGGCGTCTATCACTGACCATGACACCACTGACGGCCTTGAGGAGGCCATTACCGCTGCTTCTCACCACCCAGGGCTTCTATTGGTGCCGGGCATTGAAATCAGCGCAGACCATCCGTCTGGCCAGGGTGATGTCCACATCTTGGGATACTTTATTGACTACCATGAACCAGGCTTGCAGGCGCGCTTGCTCCAACTTCAGAATGAACGTAAGGATCGCGGCAAGCACATGGTTGAGAGGTTGACAGAGATTGGCCTGCCCGTTGATTGGGAACGGGTTGTGGAGATATCGGGAGACGGCAGCGTGGGCCGCCCCCACATAGCGCAGGCCATGGTGGAGAAGGGCTATATTGCCAGCGTTAAGGAAGCCTTTGACGGCTACCTGGATGACGCAGGCAAAGCCTACGTAGACCGGCCCCGCATCTCTATTGAAGAGACGGTAGCTCTCATCAACGGCGCTGGTGGTGTGGCCGTGCTGGCCCACCCCATGTACGTTCATGAATTTGAAGCGCTGCTCCCCCAACTGGCAGAGATAGGCATGGTTGGCATGGAGGTCTATTACTCGGAGTTTGGCTCTGAGGACCAGGCGCGACTGGCGCGGCTGGCCGAGGCCAATGGCCTCCTCCCTTGCGGTGGCAGCGATTATCACGGCATCGGTTCAACCAATGAGCACTTGCCTGGTGCGGCGGGGCCGCCCATGGAAGTCTTCAATCGCCTTGCAGCTCTAGCCAGCAGCCGTAAGGCTGCTCTATGACCACATCACTCTAACGCCGGTGCTTTCCTGTGGATGAGCCCTTTAAGTTGATTGCGGCAATGGCTTATGGCTACCTTGTGGGTGCCATTCCATCAGCCTACCTCGCTGGCCGCCTGATTAAGGGCGTGGACATACGCAAGGTGGGTAGTGGGAACGTCGGCGCTTCCAACGTCTGGTACAACGTCGGTAAATTTTGGATATTTCCTATAGGTTTCTTTGACCTATTCGGCAAAGGCGGCACCTCCGTCTGGTTTGCCCGTGACGTGCTGGGGCTTGGCCTTGAGTCCCAAGTGGCTGCTGGACTGCTGGCCATTGTCGGACACAATTGGCCGGTATTCCTGGGTTTCAAGGGCGGTAGGGGCGTTGCCCCCGTTGTGGGAGTGCTCCTTGCGCTGGCGCGTATGGAGCTTGCCATGTTCATCATCGTGTCGGTGAGTGGCTGGCGACTCACGGGAAGTTCCGCGGTCTGGGTGCTCATCTCTTTGGCGCTTCTCCCGTTGTGGAGCCTGGTCTGGGACAGGCCAGTGGGCATAGTGTTCCTTATGGTGGGAATTTTCATCATAACCATTGTGAAGCGGATGACCGCTTCGGGCCCTCGCGCTGATTCCACCATCTCATGGCCTGTAGTGCTGGCCACCAGGTTGCTCATGGACCGTGACATCCCTGACCGTGAAGCATGGGTGCGACGACCGCCTCCCACCGAATCAGGTGATAGATAGCCATGATTACTACATGTCACTGGCATCCAGACAGAGAGACGGGCCTGAGTTGCGGGAACTGCGGGAAGCCCATATGCACGGAGTGCATGCGGCACCACCCTGTGGGGATTCGCTGTAAGGAGTGCGCCAAGCTCACGCGTCTCCCCACATACCAACTCTCGTCTGGCTACATGCTTCGTGGCCTTGGCGCCATGCTGGGGTTTGGTGTTGCTGGTGGGGTTGGGCTGGCGCTTATTGATTGGCTGCTGCCCTTTGGGTTCTTTAGTCTCATGATTATGATGGGGCTTGGTTACGCCATTGGAGAGGGCATGACCAGCGCGGTAAACCGCAAGCGAGGCAGGCCCCTCCAGTACATGGCAGCGGCAGCGGTGGTCATTGCCGTGGCAGTTTCCCTCCTAGGTGACCTGCTCCGCCTCAGTGACCGGACCGGGATTGCCTTGTTTGATGTCATTGGCTTACTTAATCTTAGTGATTGGTTCAGCCTTATTGGCCTTTTCGGTTTCATTGGGCTTGGCTTGGCTATTGTGGTAGCCGTGAACCGCCTGAAGCCATAAGCCCCGTCTGCCTAGACGCTGGACTGGGCGCGACTTAGAATGACTATGCGCGGGCGTGACGCAGTGGTAGCGTACCTGCTTCCCAAGCAGGCTGTCGTGGGTTCGAATCCCATCGCCCGCTCCATATATACCTAACTCGCTGAGAATGCTGCCTTTGGGCGGCGCTTTTTATGCCAGCCGTATATTCCTGAGGTGTAGTCCTGGACTTGCAAGGTAAAGTGGCATTGGTCACGGGAGCGGCCGGAGGCATTGGCAGGGCTATAGTAGATGGCCTCGCCGGGCGTGGCGCCCACGTTATTGTGGCTGACCTCCAGGAGTCCGGGTCTGTGGTTGCGGAAGCAGTGAATGGCACGTTCCTCCAGGCAGACCTTGCTGACATGGCGGAGGTGCGGCGGTTGGCGGAGCAAGCGATTGCCGTCAAAGGCCGGGTCGATGTGCTGGTCAACAACGCTGGTTTGCAGCACGTTGCGCCGGTTGAGGACTTCCCTGAAGAGACCTGGGCCAAGATGGTGCAGATTATGATGGTGGCGCCCTTCCAGCTCACCAAGCACCTGCTGCCGGGCATGAAAGAACAAGGCTGGGGACGTATCATCAACATTGCCTCCGTCCACGGTCTGGTGGCGAGTCCCTATAAATCTGCGTACGTGGCGGCCAAGCACGGCCTCATTGGCCTTACCAAGACAGTCGCATTGGAGGCAGGAGCCTTTGGCGTGACGGTGAACGCCATCTGCCCTGCGTACGTGCGGACCGGGCTTGTGGAGAGCCAGATAGCTGACCAGGCCCGTACTTTGGGTATCGAAGAGGAGCGCGTCATCGACGACGTCATGCTGGGCCCCGCAGCCATAAAGCGGCTAATCGAACCCAGTGAGGTCGCTGAAATGGTGCTGTTCCTGGCGTCTGATGCCGCTAGCAGCATCACTGGTACAGCCGCTACTATGGACCTGGGCTGGACGGCCCGCTGATTATGCACTCGTTGAATCTTGGAGGTAGCAAGACGACATTATGAGATGGATACTTGTTCTTTCCGTTATGCTTATGGCCGCTGCCTGCACGACGGCACTGCCAACTGACACTCCGGCGTCCACGCCAACACCAACACTAGGGAGGACTTCCGTGGCTAAAAGCTACAGCGCACCGCCTGCTATGACCATCGACTCATCCAAACGTTACGTCGCCACTATGGAGACGGCCAAAGGCAACATTGTCATTGAGCTTTTTGCCGCTGACGCTCCCTTGACTGTGAACAACTTCGTGTTCCTATCGCGAGAGGGCTACTACGACGACACAACCTTTCATCGGGTTCTGACGGACTTCATGGCCCAGGGCGGAGACCCTACAGGCACCGGCAGCGGCGGCCCCGGCTATCAGTTTGCCGATGAGTTCAGCCCCAACCGGCGGCATGACAGCCCAGGCACCCTCTCCATGGCCAATGCAGGGCCGGGTACCAACGGCAGCCAGTTCTTCCTCACCCACGTGCCCACACCCCACCTGGACGGCAAGCACACGGTCTTTGGCAAGGTGACTGGTGGCATGGACGTACTGCTGAGCCTCACACCCCGGGACCCAAACCAACGGCCTAACTTTGCGGGTGACGCGTTGAAGACGGTAACCATCCAGGAGCTGGACCAATAGCAAGGCTGCCTTGTGACTGAGCGTCCAGCCGTCCATAATGGCCTGGTGACTACTGAAGACCAGGCCGGAGCGGCACTAAACACGGAAGCTGAGGGCGCGCCCTATAGGGCGGGCTTCGTGGCTATAGTTGGCCGCGCCAACGTAGGCAAGTCCACCTTGCTCAATGGGCTCCTGGGTCAGAAGATATCCATCGTTAGTCCCAAGCCGCACACCACTCGCCATAAGCTGTTGGGCGTGGTCAACGGCGCACGCTTCCAGGCTGCGTTCCTAGACACGCCGGGCTACCTCTCCAACGAGCGCGATTCTTTGGACGCGGCCATGTCCCGCCAGGGGGCGTCTGCATTGGCTGAAGCGGACGTCGTCATGTTGGTGGTGGAGCCCAGAACGCCGGGTGATATAGAGATGCGGTTCATTGGGCAGATCAAGGCACTGCGCAAGCCCGCCATTCTGGCCATCAACAAGACCGACACGGTGGTCAAGAGAAAGCTCCTGCCGGTCATAGCTGCCTACGTAGAGGCGTACCCCTTCGCTGATATTGTGCCTGTCACCGCGCTCGACGGCGACGGCCTAGACCTCTTGCTGAACCGTATAGAGGAGCAGCTTCCAGAAGGGGAGCCCATCTTTGACCCAGACCTCCTGACTGACCGCAGCGTACGGTTCTTGGCGGCAGAGGCGATTAGGGAAAAGCTGTTCCTCCAGTTTGAGCAGGAGGTGCCTTATTTCGTGGCGGTGGAGGTAGAGGAGTACGAGGAACGAGAGGGTGACCAGCCAGATTACATACGGGCTGTCATCTACGTGGACAGGGATACCCAGCGACAGATGCTCATTGGCCGGGATGGATCCGCTCTCAAGGAAGTGGGCATTCAAGCGCGGCAGGAGATTGAGACGCTCGTGGAGCGCCCAGTGTATCTGGACCTGTGGGTGAAGGTGAACTCCAAGTGGCGTCGGAAGGCAGGGTTCATCCAGAACCAGCTCTAGCCCCCCTAGCCTGCGGGGCATACCAAACTAACAATGGGGAGACCCATGCGCACCATAGATGTCCACGCCCATTACGTGCCAGAGGTATTCTGGGAGCAAGGCGCGGAGAAAGGGTTTTTCGCGGCTGACTCAACAGGCTTGGACCAGCGCGTGCAGTTGCTGAACGACACCGGCATCGACGTACAGGTGCTCTCTCCCACCGCGAGCTTTTCCAATAGCGACTTGAGTATCTCCCAACGACATAACAACGGCATGGCGGAGGCGGTAAGCCGCTATCCAAAGCGGTTCCTTGGCATGGCCACAATCGCCCTTAATGACCCGGACTCAGCGCCGGGCGAGTTGGAGCGGTCGGTCAAAGAGCTTGGCCTGCGGGGCGCAACTATCGGCTCAAACGTCCGCGGCGTGAACCTGGACGCCAAGGAGTTTGGCTCCTTTTTCGCTAAAGCGCAGGAGTTGGACGCGCCCATCTTCATCCACCCCATGAACGTGCTGGGGCAGGAGCGTCTGGGCAGCTATCAGTTGGACAACCTGATTGGCAACCCAACGGACACATCCGTGGCGGCGGCCAGCCTGATATTCGGTGGTGTGCTTAAGGAATTCCCACGATTGAAGGTCTACTTGGCCCACGGGGGTGGCACTTGCCCGTACCTCTGCCCACGATGGGACCAGGGCTGGCGTGCGCGGCCCAGCGCCAAAGGCAACCTGGACAAACTCCCCAGTGAATACCTAAAGCGGTTCCACTTCGACTCGCTGACCCACTCCACGCGGTTGCTGGAGGTGCTGGTTGGCCTGGTGGGAGCGGAGCGCATCATGCTGGGCAGTGACTATCCCTACGATATGGGTGACCGGGAGGCTATGGGCAAGGTGGGGGCATCAAAAGTGCTTTCAGAAGCTGAGAAGCGGCAGATTTACGGAGAGACGGCGGAAGCCTACTTCAAGATAGAGGCCTAAGCCTCCGCCTCGATGAGTTCTTTAAGCAACGTCCGGTGACAATGCGTTTCATCCTTGCAGCCACACATCACGGTGACTGTCTCACCATTCACCTGCTTTCGCAGATCGGCTACGCCCTCAATGGCGTCAGGCCGGTTGACCATCTCCCACTGGTAACGGTTGACGTACTCCTCCCAGGAGATAACGCCGGTTCGTACATCGGCAAGCAGCTCCGTGGATGGGGCCAGACGTTTGTCCCAGCCACTGACCTTGCCCTTGGCAACGCCCCTTGGCCAACGACGCATGGTTAGCAAGCGGAAGCCGTCCTCCGGCTCCGGCGGGTCATACACGCGTTTGACTTGAATGGGCATACGCTACCCCTGGGGTGATGCTGGGCTGTTACTTGCTCTTGGGTTCTGGATGGGTGTCGTAACCCAAAGCGGGAGCCGCCACGCGCATTAACTCATCGTAATCAATGGGCGGGTGCTCGTGGCCTTTATATTGAGAGCCGGCCCAGACGCTGCCGTCCTCAAAGGCCTCTTTCTTCCAGATGGGCACAATCTGCTTGATGCGATCAACGGTGTACTGAGCGGCAAAAAACGCCTCTGTCCGGTGCCGCCCGCCCACCGCCACCACCATACTTGTGTCGCCAATCTCCAGGTGTCCAATGCGGTGCCGCACCGCCAGGTCTGAAACGCCAAATTTGATGGCAGCCTCCTCCAACACCTGACCCAACACCTTCTCCGCCATGGCCTCATCGGCTTCATAGTCCAGGTAGAGGACACGCCTGCCGGCCGTGATGTCGCGAGTGGTGCCCTCCATGGTGATGATGGCCCCATTGGTTGAACGGCGCACCAGGTCTGCAACAGTCGTGGGGTCCAGGGGCTCATGGGTGAGGCCCACGTCCACCACGCCGCCGCTGACAGGCGGGTAGAGCGCGACTTCGTCGCCATCGTGGAGCGGATAGTCTACCGACGCGAACTCGTCATTCACCGCCATCAGGTGCGGCTGGAACGTGCGTGGCAAAGACGGCAACTCTGTCATCAACTGAGCAATAGCCCCTGACACCGTTGCGCCTTCAGGTAGCGTTAATTCTGTTCGGTCTGTGCCAGCTTGGTCTCTGTAAAAGGCGTAAAGCCGTATTCGTACTTGCATAGCCGCATTATAGCAGTGAGATAGCTGGTGGACACTAGAACGTGAGTACCTCTCGTGTCGTGCTAGACTTGGCCGCAAAGACTTGGGGGCTGGAACGCATGACCCTTTTTGACCACAACCGCCGTCAGCGGGAGCAGGAGCAAGCGCCCCTGGCCACCCGCATGCGTCCCCGGACCCTGGAAGAGTTCGTAGGGCAGGAGCACCTCTTGGGGCCAGGACACGTCCTGGATAAGGCCATCCGGTCAGACCAGGTGCCCTCCATGGTCCTGTGGGGCCCACCTGGCAGCGGCAAGACCACCTTGGCCTACCTCATTGCCAGCATGACCAAGGCACACTTCATTCCCGTCTCCGCTGTGTCTGCCGGGGTGGCTGACCTGCGCCAGGCTGTGGCTGAAGCCAAGGAGCTTTTGGGCACCACGGGACAGCGGACCATCCTGTTCATAGATGAAGTCCACCGCTTTAATAAGGCGCAACAGGACGCCATCCTCCCCCATGTGGAAAACGGCACTGTCACCTTTATTGCCGCCACTACCGAGAACCCATCCTTTGAAGTGATATCGGCGCTCCTTTCTCGTAGCCGTGTGTTTGCGCTCAACTCTCTTACTGACGAGCAACTCACGGCTCTCATCCAACGTACCCTTGTGGATAAAGAACGCGGACTGGGTGGCCAGAACGTGGACCTGAAGCCAGACGCGCTTGAGATGCTGCTTGTCATCTCCGCTGGCGACGCCCGAGTGGCTCTCAACGCCATTGAGCTAGCGGTATCCGTCACAGAGCCGGGTACGGACGGCAAACGTGTGGTGGATAGGCAGACCATGGAGGAGGTCATGCAGCGGCGCGGCCCCTCATATGACAAAGCAGGGAACGCCCACTATGACACCATCTCCGCCTACATCAAGTCCGTACGGGCGTCTGATCCAGACGCGGCCATGTACTGGCTGGCACGTATGGTTGAGGCGGGTGAGGACCCTATGTTCATCGCTCGTCGCATGGTGATATTGGCTGCTGAAGACATAGGCATGGCTGACCCTCAAGCGCTCCCCCTTGCTGTTGCCGCCCAGCAGGCCGTCCACTTCATTGGCTTTCCGGAGGGCGCCATTCCATTGGCGGAAGCCACAATCTACCTAGCAACCGCGCCCAAGAGCAATACAGCGTACATGGCCTTGAATAGCGCGCTGGAAGAGGTCCGCAAGGGACGGGAATATCCCGTGCCGCTGCACCTGCGTAACGCTGTCACTGGGCTGATGCGGGACATGGGCTACGGTAAGGATTATAAGTACTCCCATGACCACCCCGGACACTTTACTGGCCAGCAAAACTTGCCTGAAGAGATCAGCCAAAAACGGTTTTATGCACCAGGTGAGGAAGGGTATGAGCGAGAGGTTGCTGAACGTGTAAGGGCATGGTGGGGAAACAAGCGCGAAGCCGAAGATAAATAGCTTAATTCGTCAAGTATATGGTTATAAACGTTTCTTTACTTATGCAGGTTCCGTGAACGTCACGAAATCTGCTTGACTATAGAGCAGATTAGTGCTAATGTGGAGTTGTCTCGGAAGGGATGGTTCACTGGGCGCAAGTCTGGGGACCACTAAAGTGTGGAGGTGACTGATGCGTAGGATTGCACTGTACGTACTGAACCACCGCTGGCACTTTCCCATTCGATCCCCCACTGAGGCCTAGGGGTCGGTGCTTTGGTGGGGATACGGAAACCCGACGCTCCGCGCCTAGCTGGGCAGAGATGATGAATTGCCCCATCCGGTATTGTTAACCGGGAGCAGCAACGGAGTTGAAGGTGAGGTCTCAGACAAACTGGGACCGTTTAGCCGGAGAGGCCGCAAGGTCGCTCCGGCTTTTTATGTACCCTGGACCTACCCTGCGTGGGCCTTGCCTCGGATGACCGCCTCAGACGCATCCAGCGCTTCATCTATGTCCTCTGCGTTGATGCCGTGGTGCGTGACAAACCGCACGCGACGCCCCAAGTTGTAATTGGCCAGCACGCCTCGCTCCTTGAGTTCGCTGATGAACTCCAACGGTGGCATCTCCATCATCTCTACGATGACAATGTTGGTCTGCACTTGCGATGGGTCTATCACGACCCCTGGCAGGTGAGCCAGCCCTTGGGCCAGCCGCTTGGCGTTGTCATGGTCCTCCGCCAGCCTGTCCACCATATGCTCCAGCGCAAAGACGCCTGCTGCGGCCAGCACGCCAGCCTGACGCATGCCGCCGCCCACCATCTTCCGCGTCTTCCGTGCCTTGGCAATGAACTCCGCACTGCCGCACACTACCGATCCCACGGGGCATGAGAGCCCCTTTGATAGGCAAAAATTCAACGTATCCGTCTCTGCTGCCAGAGATGCGGGCGAGACGCCCAAGGCGATTGCTGCGTTAAAGATGCGCGCGCCGTCCAGGTGCACAGGCACCCCATGGGCGTGGGCCACCTCCGTGACAGCGCCCATTTCCTGAGCGGTGAAGGCCGCGCCGCTGCCCCTGTTGTGCGTGTTCTCCATACAGACCAGCCCCGTGCTTGGGAAATGGAGGCCGTCTGGCCTGATGGCCTGCTCCACTGTCTCTGGGTCCAGCTTGCCGCGACTGTCGTTGGGGATGGCCTTCACCTGGATGCCGCCCAGGGCCGCCACGCCGCCAACCTCGTTCACAAATATGTGGGCGTCAGTCCCCAGCACCATCTCGTCCCCGCGTTGGCAGTGGGTGAGGGCGCTGACCAGGTTTGCCATGGTGCCGCTGGCCACGAAAAGGGCTGCTTCCTTGCCCATGCGCTCGGCGGCCATGGCCTCCAGCCGGTTCACCGTGGGGTCTTCACCAAAGACATCGTCGCCCACCTCCGCCTCCGCCATTGCACGGCGCATCTCTGGAATTGGCTGGGTTACAGTGTCGCTGCGCAGGTCAATCATTGCCTTCACTCTCCATATGGTCTGGGGGAGCCCAGAGGGGGTTGCCCCTCTGGTGGGGGTCTAAGGGGGTACCCCCCTTCTAACCAAACAAGCTACAGGGCGGGCTAGGTGGGTACAAGCAGCGCTCGTCCCATAGCCTCTGATTTGTTCGTGGCCAGATTCTATCACGCGTACAGTGGTACACTGGATGTAGCTACATTTCCGGGGAATTAGCGTGAGTATGCGAGACCTCATTTCAGGGCTGGTGCGACACTGGCCTGCGGTGCTGCTGGTAGTTGTACTGGTCTCTGCTGACCAGCTCACCAAGTACCTGATATCCCACAACATGGCCCTTGGTGAGTCCATCCCCGCAACGGGCCTCTTCCGGCTCACCTATGTTCACAACACCGGTAGCGCCTTTGGCTTGCTGCCGGGCCAGAACGTCCTACTCACTATTGTCTCCTTCCTGGGCGTAGCATTACTGCTCTGGATGTATCGCACCCACGGCGCGCAGGCCAAGCTCCTCCGCGTCAGCCTGGCGCTCATGCTAGCTGGCGCGATGGGCAACCTCATTGACCGCCTGGCCTATGGCAAGGTTATCGACTTTGTGGACATAGGCCGGTGGCCCATCTTCAACGTGGCCGACTCCTCCATTGTCACCGGCGGCATCGTCCTTGCGTGGATCATGTTCACGACCAAGGACAGCAAGGTTAAGGCTGGGGACGATGCTGGCGAAGGCACCGAGGCGCTGGAAGATACGTACGTTGCTCATGACCAGCCAGATAGCAATTAACCGCCGCCAGTGGACGGCAACCGCCAGCGCCGCACGCCTCGATCGCGAAGTGCAAGCCCATTGCCCTGACCTCAGCCGCTCCCGATGCGCACGACTCATAGACGAAGGCTGGGTGCGCTTGAACGGGACCACCGCCAAACCCGCATCACCTGTGCACCACGGCGACGTCATTGAAGTGATAGTGCCGCCTCCCACGCCTTTGGACGTGGAACCCCAATTCATGCCAATCGCCGTCGTTTATCAGGACGCGCACATGCTGGTGGTTAATAAGCCAGCGGGGATAGCCGTCCATCCAGGCCCCGGCCATCCTGACCGTACGCTGGTGAATGCGTTGCTTGCTCTGCTGCCTGACCTTAAGGGCATAGGCGGCGTGCAGCGACCGGGTATCGTCCACCGGCTGGACAAGGACACCTCCGGGCTTATGGTGGTCGCCAAGACAGACAGGGCCCATGCCAGCCTTACGCAACAACTCAAAGAGCGGCGCGTCAAAAAGACCTACGTGGCCCTGGTAAGCGGCACCGTTGCCCAGGCTGAAGGTGAAGTGGATGCGCCTATTGCACGGCACCCGCGAAACCGGAAGCGCATGGCAGTTGTCGTTGGCGGGCGAGACGCCCTCACGCGGTACAAGGTCATCCGTCGCTATCCTGACTGCACTCTTGTTGAGGCGTACCCTGTCACGGGCCGTACGCACCAGATACGTGTGCACTTTGCGTCGCTGGGATATCCGCTAATTGGTGACAAGGTGTATGGCAAGGCCTCGGCTCTGGTTGACCGTCATTTCCTCCACGCCGCGCGGCTGGGGTTCTACCTTCCGCCGGAGGAGTTGGAGTGGCGAGAGTTTGAGTCACAGTTGCCCGAAGACCTGCAAGCGGCGCTGGACATGCTTGAGGCGTGAGCTTGAACTAGCCGTACCAGGAGTATAGGGATTCTTCATTCGCCTCCTACGTCACCGGTGGTAGACTTAAACCATGACCTCCAACGTACGCGTACGCTTCGCACCAAGCCCCACGGGTGAGCCCCACCTGGGCAACATCCGCACCGCCCTGTTCAACTGGCTCTTTGCCCGTAATCATGGAGGCACATTCATCGTGCGGGTGGAGGACACTGACCAGGCGCGCAAGGTTGAAGGCGCAACCGACTCCATTTTCGCTGCCCTGCGTTGGCTCGGCATCGACTGGGACGAAGGCCCCGAGGTCGGAGGCGACTTTGGCCCGTACTACCAGTCGGAGCGGCTAGACACCTACCACACGCACACCCAGCGCCTCATTGAGCAGGGTGATGCCTATTACTGCTACTGCACACCAGACCGCCTGGACGTCATGCGGAAGGAACAGCAGGCGCGCAAGGAACCTCCCAAGTACGACCGCCATTGCCGGGACCTGACGCCGGAGCAGTTGGAAGCGTGGCGGGTGGAGTTGGGCACTGGTGACCGCCAGCCAGTGGTGCGCTTCAAGATGCCCCTAGAAGGCATCTCCACCATTGACGATGTAATAAGAGGGGCAGTCACCTTTGACCTGTCCCTTTTGGATGACTTTGTCATCTTAAAGTCAGATGGGTACCCCACGTATCACTTGGCCAACGTGGTAGATGACCACCTGATGGAGATTAGCCATGTCATGCGGGCTGAAGAGTGGCTCTCCAGCGCGCCAAGGCACAAGGAACTCTACCGCGCTTTGGGGTATGACATGCCAAAGCTTGCCCACCTGCCCATCATTCTTGGGCCGGACAAGTCCAAGCTCAGTAAGCGGCACGGGGCAACGTCAGTGTTGGAGTATCGGGACAACGGCTATCTGCCGGAGGCCATGACTAACTTCCTAGTGCTCTTGGGATGGTCATTGGATGATCACACAGAAATGTTTGACCGGGAATCGCTGATTCGTTCATTTGATTTGGAGCGGGTCAGCGCATCGCCGGCGGTGTTTAACAAAGATAAGCTGGACTGGTTCAACGGAGTGTACATGCGTACGTTAGCGATGGACGATCTGACGGAGAAGGTGTTGCCATTCTTGGAGGAGGCTCTGCCTGAAGAGGTGGCCCGTCCCTTGGGCCACGACTACATATCCCGCATCATGCCCTTGGTGTATGAGCGGCTCAAGACACTGAGTGACGCGCCTGAGTTGATGACGTTCTTCTTCTTAGAGAAGCTACGGTTCAACCCGCTGGACATGATCCAGAAGGGGATGGACCGCTTTGTAGCACAGGAGGCTCTGGAGAAAATCGTGGAGCGCCTGGAGCTCGTGGAGTCTTGGGATGAAGCGACTCTTGAGGGTACGTTGCGCCCCTTGGCGGAGGAACTGGAACTGACCACGGGCCAACTCTTTGGCCCTATCCGTGTCGCCATCACCGGTCGCAAAGCCGCGCCGCCGCTGTTTGAGACTATGGCGGTGCTGGGCAAGGAGCGCTGCATGGCCCGTCTGCGCGCAGCACTCAAGTTTCTCAAGATGGTGCCCATCGCCTGCTAGGGCGCATTGCGACACCACTAACCTGGAGTGGCCTCGCGAAATCAAAGAACACTCCAGCCGTTCCTATATTATTGTCGATTACTGTCTGGGTACTCTCTGTGGTTTTTCTGTGTTTTTGCAGATGCCTGCCAGATGCTGCCACCGACATTCCAAAATGAAAGCAAAAGATGGTAGATTGGGTTGAGTTCAAGGGGTAGCTAAGATGCATTTGAACCGTATCTCGTTAATCATATTCGCTACAGCCCTGCTAGCCGGATGCAACCTTATCGGCCAGGGCGGTAGTGATTTACCGACTCCGACACCAAACATTCTGCCCACTATTGAGTCTGTAGTAGACCAACGCCTGGCTCAATTTTTGGCGTTGACTCCCACTCCTGGGCCCACTCCTACTCTTGGCCTACTCCTACAGCGGGGCCTACCCCTACTCCTGGGGCCGCTCCAACCCCTACGCCTATAATCACCGGCTCACCCACGCCGACGATGGTTCCTACCCCCACGCCAGTGCCCCTAGTGCTCTGGGGTGGCGGGGCGCTCAGTTTGATTTTGGGCTTGAATGACCTTCCTGCCGGCTGGTCTCTGACTTCACAGACTCAGACCGCTGAAGCAGATTACGCTGAACGGCGATTCGACAGTACAACGCAATCAGGCCCCACTTTGTTTATTATCCAGAGTTGGGTACATCCGACTGAGGAAGGCGCGCGAGCCCGCTATGACTCGTTTTTGAATTTAATCACCGTCTCGGTAACTGAAAATGTGGTTCTAGACGGTACTATTCCTGGGCTTGTTTCATACCTTGCGTTTGAAAGTGGGACAGATGGCGTGGTCCGGCCACAGGTTTATTTTCAAATCACGAACGCCGTTATCATGGTCGGTTACGAAGGTGGTACGTCTCAGGACGCGATAGACGCAGCAAACCTTGCCGCGACGAAGCTATTAGCGAATCTATAGCCGCCGTCCAATAGGCCTCTGCAACATCTCTGTTTGTCCCATCGCCGTCCCCTTTGCTAGAATGGGATGCACGCTGGGGATTAGTCTAGCGGTAGGACACCTGACTCTGACTCAGGCAGCCCTGGTTCGAATCCAGGATCCCCAGCCAAACCGCAGACCGTAAAGCAAAGCCCCAGGTATGATGCCTGGGGCTTTTGACTCACTGGAGGCGCATAACAATGATCACTCTAGAAGATAAATACGCAGTAATCGATGGCAGGCGCATACGATATGTAGAGGCTGGTTCCGGTCCACCAATTGTCATGCTGCACGGCCTGGGCTTCGATGCAGCCGCTGAGCAATGGTACGAGCTTATTGAACGCTTGGCTCCGGATAACCGCTGCATCGCCTTTGATATGTTTGGCTGGGGCCTGTCGGACCGGCCTGCGGATGGTTACAGCCTCGACGCATGGACATCCACCGTCGTTGGCTTGCTCGCGGAACTAGGCATTAAGCGGGCCACTTTGGCTGGCCACACCCTTGGCGGCTGGGTCATGGGCATCGTCGCGCATGACCACCCAGAGCTAGTGGAGAAACTTATCCTGGCATCGCCCGCCAGCCTCAACACCACGGCGCCCCGCTCTGTTGACGGCTTCTCAATTCCAGACCGTGACACTGTTCGTGAGCGGATGCTCTACCATTACGTGAGGCCGGAGCTGGTCACGGACGACTTTGTGGAGAAGGTCTACCAGCGAACCTCTCAGCCTGGCGTGTATGAGTCCTACACCGCTGTCTTGCGCTACATCAATGACCCTGAGATACGCAGCGGCTTGGGCCTAGCCAACTATCTGGCTGGCATCAAAGCTCCTACGTTGGTGACCTGGGAAAAGGACAACAAGGCCATAAGCTGGGAGCACTCCGCCAAGGTCATGGAACTGCTTCCCAACGGCAAGTTGTTCCTGATGGAAGACGCCGCTTACTTTTCCATGGCGCGTCGGCCTGATGAATATGCGGCGGCCGTGAAAGAGTTCCTCGCTTCGTAACGACAGCCCTGGCCGAGCGATACGTTTGCTCAGCGCCTTCTAGCTGGGTATACTGAATCTAGCCTCGCGCACTATGCGCAGGGGCTTAGGGCCTGAACGTGGAGTACGCTCCACGTTTCACTTTGTATGGCGCATTCGTCTAGTGGCCCAGGACATCGCCCTCTCAAGGCGGAGATCACGGGTTCGAATCCCGTATGCGCCACCATACGCTCCCGTACTTAACGCACCTTTCTTTGCCATTCCGCTGGTGATAGGCGGCATGGGCAGGGCGTTACGCACGGTCACCCCTCCCTTCGTGCAACACCATCTCCCAATCCATTAGTTCCGCATGCCCTGTATCAATGGCGGCCTTTGTCCCTGACTAGCGTTTAACCTTAGGCAAAAACGGCTGTCGCGATACTAAGAATATCTATGGGCGGTACAGGTGTGGAGGTCAGCTCTTCAGAACAATGTTAAATCGCCTGGCTGCATGCCCCGCCAATACGGGCCAAGGGGATGCTTTTGTGAGAGAGGGAGAGCCCCCATCTGCGGAGAATTGCTGGTCATTAGAGCGCACTTCCGATGCCTCCATTACCAGGGGAGATTCAAAAATGAGGGAAGCGGGAATCGGCTTTGGGAACGAAACATTTAGTATTTTCTCTCCCCCCAACACACCAGTGAATCCCCCCACTCTGGCGTCAGCAAGATCATGCAGCCACTGGTAGAACTTCAAAAATTGCATCGGTTGGAGAGGTGGAGCGATAACCAGGTCTATCTCCCCATTGAATAAGTCGTCTTGCTTTGGAAGTCGGCCTGCATAGGACGCTGCTGTGGTGCTCACCGCCTCCATAGGGCCGGAAGTGGCTTCCGCTGGGGGCGGAGTTGCTATTTCATTGGTTGCTAATGGTATCGCAGTGGCGGGTTCCTCTGCAGGAGCCGTAGGCCCATGAGCCTGGGACGTCGGTGCCTGAGTTGCGGGCAATTCAATGATCACCACTGACCCTTTACCAAGTTCACTTTCCATTGATATCTGCCCGTTATGCTGCGTCACTATTCCACGGCAGACGCTTAGCCCCATACCATTCCTACCATCACCACCTGCAGTGAAGAAAGGCTCAAACACTCTGTCTAGGTCCGTAGGGGAAATTCCGCGGCCATCATCTGTAATGGATATCCGGACGCTTGTATCGCTTTTCTCACAGCCAATACCAATGTTTACCTGGCGCTTTGCCGGGTCTCGTCCTTCCACCGCGTTCTCAATCAGGCTTTTGAACACCATCTCCAGCAAGGCTGGGTCACCAGTTACCTGTCCCATCTCCGGCGAAGCATTGGGGCTGAGCACCGCATTGCTGGTGGGTCCCAAGCCACGGTCCTTAGAGAAAGAAGAGACCACTGAAGCTAACAAACCATTGATGTCCACAACGTCAGGCTTTAGGGGTTGGCCCTGAGTGGCTAACAGTACGCTGTTCAATATTTCCTTGGCCTTGACTGTCCCTGATGATATCTCCCTAGCATGCTGCCTGACCGCAGGGTCTACGTTCATCCGCATAAGACGCCGGGCTGAATTGGCAATTGAATCCAGAGGCCTGTCTAACTCATGGGCAACAAGTGAAGTGAACTGGCCTAACTCATTTGAGCCCTTTGACTCAGTGCTTTCATTGGCCCCGACGGTTTCATGGAAAGTCCCGCGCACACCCACAATGGCCCCGGTTTCATCCAGAATGCTTGTGGCGCTTATGAACGCGTCAATAGTGGCCTCATCCTTCTTGATAAGCTTCACATCAAACCTTGAAACAGAGTCTTTCTTCCCTGCCTCACTGAACCTCTGCCGGTCAGATTGGTCCGCGAACCGGTCTCCAAACTCTGTGCCGATGGTTTCATCCACGGTAAAGCCAAGCAGATCCAGCGCTGCTGTGTTTATTTCCACAATTTTTCCATCACGAGAGGTGATAAAAACGGCCTCTGTAGACCCCCCAAAGAGCACCCTGTATCTCTCTTCACTCTGCTTCAGCGCGGCTTCAGCCGCCTTCCGCGACATTCACCGCACCGTTATCAACCCGCAGGACGGCAACCGCATTTACGTGACGGGCGGAGACGGCCTTTACTCCTCCTCCAACGGTGGAGAGACGTGGGAGCATTGGACCATGCGGGATGACGACGCTGTGGGCGGCTACCCCGACACGTTGGTGTTGCGCCCCACGCAACCTGAGTTGATGTTTATGGGCGCGGCGCACCATCAGCCTGGCTTCTGGCGAGAGTCTCACTCCGCTGGGGCGCGGATTTCTCGCAGCAGAGACGGGGGACGCGTCTGGGAGCATTTGGGCGAAGCGACCGGCCTACCTGACCGCTTCCAGTCCAGTATTAAGGCCATGTGTCTGGAGGAGGCCGGAGACGCCTTTACGCTCTTTGCCGCCACCACTGGCGGTGAGGTGTGGAGCAGCGAGGATAGCGGTGATCATTGGTCCCTCATCATCAGCGGACTGGCACCCATCTCCAAGAGCGGTCACTATCGTGTCTTGCAAGGCGCCATGTCGTAAAGTTTGATATAGCTACGGAATCTAAAGCGCCCCGCTCCAATTTGGAGCGGGGCGCTTTGTGAATGACTATATAGCGCAGGGACTCGTTACGTAGCTACTGCACGTCCATGGTCCGCAAGCGCCGTACCGTCAGGTACGTGAACAGAACCGTTACCAGTGCGGCACCCACCAACGCAGCCTGAAATTCGATAACGCGGTCGCCGATGCTGGCAAATATCTCCTCATCCAGGCCGTGAAGGATAGACAGTGTGTAGCCCCTGACGCTCAAGTACCGGATGCCGCTCAAGAACGAGCTGAGCAGGCCTTCCCATAGGAACACGTAGACCACCGCAAAACCTAAAGCACGACTGCTGAGAAGCCCAGCCCATGTGAACATGGCCGCATAGGTAATGACTCCCACGGTAAGAGCGGTGCCAGTGGCTATGATTGCCTGTCCATCACTTTCCTTCAAGCCAATGATCATCACGGCAATACCTGCGACAGCCATGAGTGGCGCCACTACGATGATTGAAGCTAAAAGCTTGGGCAGAACGATTGAGAAGCGTGAGACGGGCTTCAGTACCAGGACGTTAAGAGTGCGGTCCTCGAGTTCATTTCCAAATGCCGACGTGGCCAAAGTCATGATGGCAATCGGCATGATGAGAGCGATGATCATGGCATCAACGATTGTGCCGATGAAATTCTCTGCAAATTCCTCTTCACCTGAGGCGAAAATCCGGAGAATCACCGCCAGCCCCACAGGGAGGGCGGCAAGCAGCAGAATCACTGACAGGCGGCGGCGACCAGCCATTTGGCGCAAAGACAGTTTGAACATTGGTCCCATTAGCGGTCCACTACGTAGCTGAAAACGCTTTCCAGGGATTCATCCAGTGGTTCTACGCGGTACAGACGGAGCTTGGTGTCTTGAGCAATCTTAGCTATTGACCGCTGTAGAACGGCTATTTCTTTACTGAGCACTATCAGCGAGCCGTCCTCTTCAATGGATAATGAATCGACGGCTGGCAACTGCATCAGTGCGCCCGCAATCACTCGAGGACTGTCGACAACCACCCGCACTTTGAAAGGGCGCTCGTCCAGCTTCTCGCGGATTGCGCGGTAGTCGCCTGCAGCCGCCAGCTTGCCACTCACAATGAGCAGAATTGTATCCGCCAGCGTCTCGACCTCCTCAAGGATGTGAGAGGAGATGAGAATAGTTCGGCCTTCATCTCCTAGCTTACGCATGAGGTCTTGAAACTCTAGTCGTTGCCTGGGGTCAGTGCCATTCAATGGTTCGTCCAAAATCAGCAGTTCGGGGTCATGAACAATGGCTGCTGCTAGGCGCATGCGCTGTCGCATCCCACGGGAGTACGTCCCCAAGGGTCTATGCTGCGCGTTCGCCAGATTCACCATGTTTATGGCCCAGTCCACATGAGACTTCACGTCCTTCACGCCCTGCATCTGCGCAGAGAACTCCACCAATTCGCGGCCAGTGAAGACGCTGTAGACGGCCTCATGCTCTGACATCACGCCCATGCGGCGGTAGATGTTCATATTGCCCCTGACAGGTTCGCCCAGGATACGTAGCTCACCTTTAGAGACCTTTGCCAGCCCTGCCATCATGTGCAGTAGCGTGGTCTTTCCCGCACCGTTGGGGCCCAGTAGGCCAGTGATGCCAGGGCGTACCTGGAAGCTGACGTCATTGACCGCCACCACGCTTCCAAACCACTTGGAGACGCCGTTGACCTCAATGGTGGGTGTTGTGCCGTTGCCGTTCATACGCGGATCCTTTGGTAGCGCCACCACATGAGGAACCCTGGCAGCACAGTAAATAGAGCGTAGACGCCAATTGGAATTGAGTCATGGAGTTCGGCGGCGGCAGCCTCTGCTGGTGAGCCAGCCTCACGGTCAAAGATCATGTTGTTGATGCGGGTGGGTACGTCTCCCACGCTGATGAGGGCAAACCACTTAGCGGCATCTCCCGCCACGGGTTCATCTGCCTGAGTGCATTCAAAGGAAACGCCCCTGCCGTTTTGGTCTGTGATTTCATGGCATGTTTCAGAGTGACTCGTCAGGCCATTGGCCACGCCTGAGGAGATGAAGAACAGGCCAATGACAACCACAGCTGCATAGGCCCGCCGATTAATGAATGAGGCGACGGCCATGGGGATGATAGTGATGAACAATGCCACCAGGACACCAGCGGCCAGGAACCGTGGGATGTCAGCCCAGTTATCCTGGAGGTACTGCCAGGGATCACTGGACGTGAGGAGCAGTCCCCCAAGGAGCAAAATTTGTCCTGAATAGGCCAGGGCCAACACAATAACGAAAAAGGCCAGGAACCGACCCAATACATAATCGGTGGCTGTGAGAGGACGGACCAGGTACAAGTGAATGATGTTGTCGCGGCGGTCAGACACCAGGAGCTCTGGAGCCATGATGGCGGAGAATATCAGCAGGATGGTTGCGATCACTTGGTAGTAGTCGCCGTGGCCGGGGATGAAATCAGCCCCTCCATCGCCTGTGAGGGACAGGATGATGATGAAAATAAACGCTGGGAGCATAGCGCCTACTAAAAGCAGAATGGGCAGGATTTTTGCCTTGGGGCCTCGGCCCAACCCAAGTACAGTGCGTACGCCGTTCTCAAAAATGGCACGCTGCGCCCTGCGGCGTCCCTCTCGTGGGCCGTCGTAGCGCTGATATCCGAGGTCGTAGACCTCTCCCTGGCGCTCAGTCGACATTAACTCACTCCTGGAATATCTCAGTCAACGTGTGCCGGTGTGGTGCAAGGCGCCGTAGCCGGGCGCCTGTGTCCGCCACTACGTCACGGATAGCATCGTACTTAGCGTCGTTTGCGCCCTCTACCACCAGCAAGACGCCGTTCTCCTTCACCTCAATGCCACGCGCTGCCAGGGCAGCAATCACCTCGTCGCGGCGGTCGTCCACTTCAATGTGAAGGTCTTCAGTTTCCTGCGTGAACTGCTCCACGGTACCCTCCTGGGCAACGCGGCCGTCTTCCAGCACAATGACCCGATTGGCTATTCGCTCAATGTCACCCATCAGGTGAGTGGAGAGCATCATACTGATGCCAAATACCAGCCCCGTCCGCCGGATGAGTTCCAGCATCTCTTCGCGTCCGCCTGGGTCAAGCCCTGCGGTCGGCTCGTCTAGCAATACCAGAATGGGGTCGTGGACCAAAGCCTGGGCCAGCTTAACTCGCTGCTTCATACCCGTGGAGTATTCGCCAATAGGCCGGTAGCGCTCCTCATCAAGCCCCACATGCCGCAGTATGTCTGCCGCGCGAGTCCTCGCATGGGAGGGAGGCAGACCGCTGACCTGCGCCATGTGCATCAGGAACTCGGATGCCGTGATGTTGGAGGGCAACGCCTCATACTCAGGCATGTAGCCCAAACGAGCGCGTCCTTCAACTGACTTGTAGGGTTCGTTACCCAGCACCCGTACGGTGCCGGACGTTGGCCGTATGAGACCAAGGAACAGCTTGATGGCGGTACTCTTACCAGCGCCGTTGGGACCCAGGAGCCCCGTAACGCCTTCATGCACCTCAAATGTGACCGACTCCAACGCTACGGTCGTGCCATAGCGCTTAAATAAATCAACGGCTTCAAGAAGAGGAGGCATAGCAGCAGTATACACAACGTGTGGTTGGGTGTGGCGTGAACCCTCCGTATGGGTGCGTTATAATGCGGCTTTCGCAGCAGCATGACCTGTAGGGGGCGCGATATGTTGGGACTTGGCCTTGCATCATCCCATGCACCAGCCATGTTTGAGCCGGCCGAGCTTTGGCCCACCATCTACGGCAAGCGGCCATTGTTCACTATGGACTCTCAGCCGCCTGGCGCCAAGCTGGAGACGCCTGAGGTCATCAACGGCTATATCCAACGCATAGAGGCTGGGTTCGACACGATGCGTCGGCAAATCGCGGACTACCGCCCTGACGCCATTGTTGTGGTTGGTGATGACCAGGCTGACATGTTTGATTCTAGCAACAACCCCGCCATTGCCATCTACACGGGTGATGAACTGTGGGGGTTGGACAAGACTTTCTACTCCCCCATGGAGGAGCGCACCAAGATAACCTTCAAGTGCCACGCGCCCCTGGCCAAGCACCTGTTGGAAGAGTTGCTCAACCGTGAGTTTGACATGGCTTCCATGGCCAACTTCCGGCCTCTGGGGCGTCCGGAGCGGGGCGTGTCTCACATGGTATCGCAGCCCATGCCCAAGCTGGACCCGGACTTCGCGATACCTATCATCCCCATCTTCCTCAATGAGTACTTCCCGCCGCTGCCCTCAGCCAAGCGTTGCTTTGACCTGGGCGTGGCCATTGGCGACATCCTATCCAAGCGGCCTGAGCGCATAGCCATCTACGCCTCAGGTGGGCTCTCCCATGACCCCTTTGGCCCCCGTGCGGGTTGGGTGGACGAACCTCTGGATCGCTGGGTGTTGGAACGGCTTGAACGCAACGACATTGAGCCTCTCAAGAGTCTCTACACCTTTGACTCTGACACCATGCGGGGCGGCACCGGTGAGATACGGGCCTGGATAACGGTGGCTGCGGCCATGAACAGGCCAGCCAAGGTATTGGAATACATAGCCTCCCACCACGCCAAGTGCGGGTTGGGGTTTGCGTACTGGCCTGCCTTGGATTCACCAAAGAGTGTTGTTGAGGCCGCTACCGAAGCGTTACACGCCTCAGGCTAGCTGCTGACTGCGCCAGGGTCCTGAATCTGAGCAAACTGCTCTGTGTAGAGCCTTTCATAGCGCCTGCCCTTCGCCATCAACTCCGCGTGAGTGCCTTGCTCCACCGCCTGGCCCTTGTCCATGTAGAGGATCACGTCAGCCGCCAGCACGGTGGATAGGCGATGGGCGATGACAATGGTGGTGCGCCCCTCCATGAGTTGCGTCAGTGCTGACTGCACCGCTCGTTCCGAGTGGGTGTCCAGGGAGGCCGTGGCCTCATCCAACAGCAGAATGCGCGGGTTCTTCAGCACAATGCGCGCAATGGCAAGCCGCTGCTTCTCACCGCCTGAGAGCCGGTAGCCACGCTCACCAACAATAGTGTCATACCCCTCTGGCAGCGCGGCTATCACATCGTGGATGTGTGCTGCACGGCAGGCAGCCTCAAGCTCCTCTTGCGTGGCGTCCGGCTTGGCCAGGAGCAGGTTATCCCTTGTGGAGGCGTGGAACAGGAACGTCTCCTGGGTAACGTAGCCAATCTGGCTGCGTAGAGACTCCAGCGTGACGTCTCGAATGTCGTGGCCGTCTATGAGGATACGGCCTGCCGTCGGCTCATACAGCCTTGGCAGCATATAGGTCACGCTGGTCTTGCCCGCGCCACTGGGGCCCACCAACGCCACCAGTTGCCCTGGCGTTATCTCTAGATCCATGCCGTCTACCGCCTTGCGTCCCGGCAGGTACTCCAGAGTTACACCTTCAAAGCGAATGGCACCTTGTACAGTGGGGAGTTCCGTGGCGTCAGGCGAGTTCTGGATGTCAGGCTCCAGGTCAAGGTACTGGAAGATGCGTTCAAAGTAGGCGGCTGAGGTCACCACGTCCACATGAAGGGTCATCAACTCTGTGGCGGGGCCGTACAGGCGAGCGAGAAGCGCGACAAATGCGACGATGGTGCCAATGGTCAGCGCACCGCTGATAACCTGGCCACCGCCGTACCAATAGATAAGCGCAGGGCCGCCCGTGGTGACTGTGGCCAGCAGCATGAAGTACCAGCGACCCACCAGAGCCTCACGCACCTGTAGGTCCATAAGGCCTCGCGCCTGTTCTGTGAAACGGGAGAGCACCTGCCGCTCCCGGGTGAAGGTCTTGATAAGCATGAGGCCGCTGATGCCCAAACTCTCCGCCATGAAGGAATTCAGCGCCCCGCTTTGCCGCTGGCGGTCACTCCGCAACCTACGGCGGACCTTGCCCACGGTCAGAGTGGGGACAATCAACCATGGCAGGATGATGACGCTGATTACCGTCAGCCGCCAGTCGATAGCCGTCATGGCGACAAGGCTGGTACTGAGTATGAGTACGTTGGTAATAATGGAGACCAGTGTGCCGGAGATGACCGAGTCTATACCTGCGATGTCACTGGTCAGGCGTGACATCAGCTCTCCGGTGCGTGCCTCAGTGAAGAAGCGGAGGGAAAGGGACTGAAGCCGGGAAAACATGCGCAACTTCAGGTCAT
>CAVOAJ010000004.1:0-30874 GCA_963693605.1 Dehalococcoidia bacterium
AATCACAGCGTCCGTCATCTCATCTGTGGAGGCCACCTTTTGGCCAGCGGCGGCGATATCGGCAGTACGGAGGCCATCAGCCAGCACGCCTTCAACGGCAGCGTCCACCGCGTCAGCCTCTTTTGCGAGGCCCAGGGAGTAACGCAGCATGAAGGACATGCTCAGGATGGAGCCTATGGGGTTGGCCTTGCCTTGCCCCGCTATGTCCGGCGCAGTGCCATGGATGGGCTCGTAGAGGCCGCGCACCTTGCGACGACGGCC
Source organism: Dehalococcoidia bacterium (assembly GCA_963693605.1). Taxonomy (GTDB): domain Bacteria; phylum Chloroflexota; class Dehalococcoidia; order Lucifugimonadales; family Australimonadaceae; genus JAQBVZ01. The sequence goes on from CAVOAJ010000004.1 coordinate 262, forward strand.
ACCACCGGTCTGAGGCAGCGCTGCCAGGCTGGCGGAGGGCAGCATGCCCAGGGAGGCCGTCAGCACCGCAGCCTCGTCGGAGAGAATGTCGCCAAACATGTTCTCCATCACCAGCACGTCAAACTGCCTGGGGTTGGTGATGATCTGCATGGCGCAGGAGTCCGCCAGGGCGTGACTGAGTTCAACGTCCGGGTACTCCTTGGATATCTCGTCAGCTATGGCGTGCCACAGGCGTCCCGTCTCCATCACGTTGGCCTTGTCCACGGAGGTGAGCTTCTTGCGGCGGCCCCTGGCCAGTTCAAAGCCCATGCGGACAATGCGCGCAATCTCCTGCTCCGTGTACAGCAGCGTGTCCACTCCCCGGCGGCCCCGGCTGGTGGTCCAGCGGCGCTTGGGCTTGGAGAAGTAGAGTCCGCCGGTGAGTTCCCTGAGGATAATCATGTCTGTGCCCCTCACGCGCTCGTCCTTGACGGGACTGGAGGACTCCATGCCAGGGAACACTTTCACAGGACGGATATTGCCAAACAGTCCCATACCCTTGCGCAGCCCCAGGATGGCAGCCTCCGGCCTGACCGGGGCGTTGTCCCACTTTGGGCCGCCCACGGAGCCAAAGAGGACAGCGTCGCTGGTCTTGGCCTTCTCCAGCGTTTCAGCGCGCAGGGGCTCGCCATACTCATCGATGGCTGAGCCGCCGACGAGGTCTGAACTGTAGACGATGTCGTGCTCCCAGCGCGACGCTACGGTGTCGAGAACGCGCTGCGAAGCGCCGGTCACTTCAGGGCCAACGCCGTCACCTGGCAGCACGAATATGTTGAAAGTAGCCATGGGTCTCCTATTTGAATGGTCTTGTTGGTGGAGGCGGCCTAGCTGCTGGCCCCTACCTTGGCTTCGTAGGCAGTAATGTCCGTCTCACTTTGGAGCGTGAGGCCAATGTCGTCCAGCCCGTTCAGTAGGCAGTAGCGCCGGAACTCATCGACATCGAAGCTCACGTCCAAGTCCTGGCTGTCAGTGACCTTCTGGTTCTCCAGGTCCACCGTCACCTTGTAACCGGGGATTTCCTCAGCCCTGGCCATAATGGTCCGCACGTGTTCTTCAGGCAGCACCACCGGCAGCAGGCCAATTTGGAAACAGTTGTTGCGGAAGATGTCCGCGAAGCTGGGGGCGATGACCGCCTTGATACCGTAGTCCTCCAAGGCCCACGGAGCGTGCTCACGAGACGACCCGCAGCCGAAGTTTGCACCGGCAACCATGACGCTTGCGCCCTTGTACTGAGGCTCATTGAGGATGAACTTGGGATTGAGTGAGCCGTCCGCCAGGAAGCGCCAACCGTAGAAGAGGAACTGGCCGAAGCCGGTGCGTTCAACGCGCTTCAGGAACTGTTTGGGGATAATCTGGTCAGTGTCTATGTTGACCATGTCCAAGGGCACTACGGTACCGTTGTATGTCTTAAATGGCTCCATGATTGCTCCTCTTTGATTGGGCAGCGAAGAGTATAACGCGCCGCCTCTCATTTAGCTTACTGCTTGGTCGTCCAACCTTGATTCCTGCGGCAGCGGCACCACGTAGTCTTCCTGTAGACCCTCTAATTGTAGCGTGGAGTCCAGCCGACGTTTGAACCTGTCTATATGGTCATTGCCTACGCGATAGGCCTCGGCAGCCCGTTCGATTCCTTTGCCCATGTCCTGGTATTTATTGTAGAAGAGGCCAAAACCTCGTTCCAGGGTAGCTAGCCCCTCTCGCAGTTCTTTGGCCTTGTTTACAATCTCCACGTTCTTGATGCTCAGTATCACCACCTGCAAGAAGGCGTAGAAGGTGTTGGGGCTAACGGGGACCACCTGGTTATCTTGTGCATACTTCCAGATGGCGGAGGGGTGGCCCAGGTAGTTGTTCTCCGCGATGGTCTCGTAGTAGACCGCCTCTGAAGGGATGAACATCAAAGCAAACTCAGTAGTGCCAAGCTCCGGCTTGATGTACTTGTTCTTGATGCTGGTGATCTGCGTTTTGACCGCCGCCTCAAACGCTTTCCAGTGCTGTGCCTTCTCCACGTCCGAGTCAGCCTCAATGTACCGTGCGTAGTCGTCTCGTGGGAACTTGGCGTCTATGGGCACCACCACGTCCTTGAGGCGAACGACGCAGTCCACGCGTTCGTTGCCGTCTATAGCGTACTGGCGCTCCCATATGCCGACGGGAAGGGCCCTACTCAAGAGTTCCTCCAGAATGGCCTCACCGTAGTTGCCGCGTAACTTGGGGGCTTGCAGTAAGTCCTTGAGCCCCTGGCCCAATTTCTGGGCCTCCTCCTGCTGCTGAATCAGCTTCTGGAGGGTCTCGCCAATCTCCCGTATGCGGTCGATGGTCTGGATGGTCTGGCCCGCTACGATATCCTTGGCGCCGTCCATGCTTTGCCGTGCCGCGCCAAGCTCGGTGTGGAGCCCTGACTGGAAATTCAGAAACTCCTGCCGAAGGGAAGCCTTGAGTTCATCAGAGGAACCGCTCCGGCGCTGAAACAGCAGCCAGCCCACCAGTGCGATAAGCACGACAAGGGCGCCGAAGATGAGTGGTTCCACGCGTTAGTCCCTCCGAAATTTCAGACGTGGTTCCCTATGCGTACTGCCACTTGCGGATGTCCACGAAATGGCCCTCGATAGCCGCCGCTGCCGCCATGGCAGGGCTCACCAGATGGGTGCGTCCGCCCGCCCCCTGGCGTCCTTCAAAATTCCTGTTGGAGGTGGAGGCGCATCGCTCACCGGGAGTCAGCACGTCCGGGTTCATGGCTAGACACATGGAGCACCCGGCGTCACGCCAGTCAAACCCGGCGTCCGTGAGTATCTTGTCCAGTCCTTCCTTCTCTGCCTGCATTTTCACTGCGAAGGAACCGGGCACCACCATGGCTGAGACGTGGGATGAGACCTTTTTGCCTTTAGCCACGGCCGCCGCCGCCCGGATGTCCTCAATCCGCGAGTTGGTGCAGGAGCCAATAAATACACGGTCAAGCTTAATGTCGACAATAGGCGTGCTCCCCTTCAGCGCCATGTACTCCAGTGCGCGCGTGGCTGATGACTGCTCATCAACCGTGGCGAAGGAGGCTGGCTCAGGCACCTTTGCGGTGACGGATACCACATGGCCGGGGTTTGTTCCCCAGGTCACCTGAGGCTCCAGCTTGGATGCGTCAATCTCCACCAAGGTGTCATAGACGGCACCGGGGTCTGTGGGGAGCTTGCGCCATTCGACTACCGCCGCGTCGAAGTCAGCGCCCTGTGGAGCATGGGCGCGGCCCTTCACATACTCAAACGTCGTCTCGTCCGGCGCGACCATCCCTGCTCGTGCGCCGAATTCAATAGTCATGTTGCAGACGGTCATGCGTCCTTCCATGGACAGGTCACGGATGGCCTCGCCGGTGTACTCCACCACGTGACCCACGCCGCCAGCAATGCCAACCTGGCCAATGATGCCAAGGACAAGGTCCTTGGCCGTAAGTCCCTGGGGCAGCTTGCCGTTGACTCGTATCTCCATGGTCTTGGGCCTGGCTTGCACCAGGCATTGCGTGGCCAGGACGTGCTCTACTTCAGAGGTGCCAACGCCAAAGGCGAGCGCACCCAACGCGCCGTGGGTGGCGGTGTGACTGTCGCCGCAGACGATGGTCTTACCGGGCAGCGTCCATCCCTGTTCTGGCCCGATTACATGCACGATGCCCTGGCTGTGGTGCATCATGTCGTAGTACTCGATGCCGAATTCCTTGGTGTTCTCACCAAGAATCTCCAACTGCTTCTTTGCAATCTCATCCTGCAAAGGCTTGTCGCGGTCAGAAGTTGGTACGTTGTGGTCAGCTACGGCCACCGTCAGGTCAGGGCGGCGTGCCTTGCGCTTGGCCAGCCGCAAGCCCTCAAAGGCCTGGGCGGACGTAATCTCATGCACCAGGTGTAGGTCAATGTAGAGCAGGGCGGGTTTGCCTGACTCTTCCTTCACAACGTGGGCGTCCCATATCTTCTCGAACATGGTCTTTGGCGCCATGGTGGTGTGTCACCTCATCATCAAAAAGTGTAGTAGCTCAACGGCAAACGTATCTTAAACCAAGAGAGAGGCGTTGTGGGTAAACGCCTCTCTCTGCTGTGCTTGATTATGACTGCCTGCGTTTGCTAGGGCGTGACGGCAGCCTCGGGAGCTTTGGTGGTGTCACCCATGGCCAGCAGCCGGTTAAGGGCGTTCATGTACGCCTTGGCTGACGCGACGATGATGTCAGTGTCAGCGCCACGCCCGTTGTAGGCGCGACCGTCCTGCTCAATGCGGATGCTCACCTGACCAACGGCGTCGATACCCTCCGTGACGGACATCACGCTGAAGTCGGTCAACTCGCTCGGCACGTTAACGATGCGGTTAATAGCTTGGTACACCGCATCCACTGGACCGGTGCCAGTGCCTGCGTTTGTGTGTACCTCACCTTGGGAGTCTTTGAGCTGTATGGTAGCTGTCGCTACCTCAAGGTCGCCACAGGTCACCTGGACGCGCTCAAGGGTGTAGGCCTCATCAAAGGTCTTGTGTTCATCACCCATGAGGGCAATGAGGTCTCGGTCCATGACCTCTCGCTTCTTGTCCGCAAGCTCCTTGAAGGCATCATAGATGCGGCCCATCTCCTCATCCGTTGGGGCGTAGCCTAGTTCGTTGAGGCGTGACTTGAGGCCGTGACGGCCACTGAGCTTGCCTAGGACCAGTTCACTGCGGGGTACACCCACCGTGACGGGGTCCATAATCTCGTACGTGGTGCGATCCTTCAGCACACCGTCTTGGTGGATGCCGGAGGCATGACGGAAGGCGTTCTTACCCACCACCGCCTTGTTGTGTTGCACGGGAAAGCCGGTGATTTGGCTCACAAGCTGGCTGGTGGGGAGCAATTGTGTAGTGTCCACGCCCGTGTCAGTGCCAAAGTAGTCACTGCGGGTGCGGAGGGCCATGATGACTTCTTCAAGTGCACAGTTGCCTGCGCGTTCACCAATGCCGTTGATGCAGCCCTCCACCTGACGAGCGCCCGCTTTCACAGCAGCAAGACTGTTGGAGACCGCCATGCCCAGGTCGTCGTGGCAGTGGACGGACATCCGTACGGAGTCGCTGAACTCGGGAACCTCTTTATAGAGACGTGTTATGAGTTCAGCGAACTCACTGGGAACGGCATAGCCCACCGTGTCCGGGATGTTGATTGTTGTTGCGCCTGCCTCAATGGCCGCCTTGACCATCTGAATCAGGTACTCAGGGTCTGTCCGAGTGGCGTCCATGGGCGAGAACTCAACGTCATCCGTGTGTTGCTTGGCGCGGGTTATGGCCGCCACCGCCATGCCCATGACCTCCTCCCGGTCCTTGCGGAGCTGGTGCATCAGATGCACGTCTGAACTGGAGAGGAAGATGTGGATACGGGCGTGGGCAGCGTCCTTCAACGCTTCAGCGGCCCGGTCCACGGCGGCGATGCTGGCGTGGGACAGCGCGGCGATGATTGGCTTGCGAATCTCCCTGGCAATGGTCTGCACTGCCAGAAAGTCACCGGGAGAACTGATGGGAAACCCCGCTTCAATGACGTCCACGCCCAGGCGCTCAAGCTGCTTGGCTATCTCCAGCTTTTCGTCTGCGGTCATGGCAGTCCCTGCGGACTGTTCACCGTCGCGAAGCGTGGTGTCGAAGATTAATACCCTGTCTTTGTCCATCACTCGTCCTCCATATTCAACCCGTTAGCAGTCAGCAAGCGCGTGCCTGCGTTACTTCTTCTTCAGGAACGTCATCATTTCGCGAAGTTCAGCGCCCACCTTTTCAATGGGGTGGTTCGCGCCTGCCTCACGCATGGCCTTGAACTTGTGCTGGCCCTCATGGTTCTCAGCAATCCATTCCTTGGCAAAGGTGCCGTCCTGGATCTCTGTGAGCACCTGTTCCATGCTCTCCCGTACGTGCGCGTCAATCACACGGGGGCCACGGGAGTAGTCGCCGTACTCCGCCGTTTCGCTGACGGAGTAGCGCATGTAGTTCATGCCACCTTCGTACAGGAGGTCAACAATGAGCTTCAACTCATGCATGACCTCAAAATAGGCAATCTCTGGCTGGTAACCCGCCTGGGTCAGCACCTCAAAGGCGTTTGTCACCAGGGAGGTTACGCCGCCGCAGAGCACCGTCTGCTCACCAAAGAGGTCCGTCTCCGTCTCCTCCTTGAACGTGGTCGCCACAATGCCCGCCCGCAGGCTGCCGACGCCTGAGCCGTAAGCCAGGGCCGTCTGGAGCGCGTGGCCGGACGGGTCTTGGTGTATCGCCACCAGGGCTGGTACGCCGGAGCCGTCCACAAAGACCTCACGCATGCGGTGTCCCGGCGCCTTGGGCGCAATCATGGCCACGTCCACGTTGGCGGGAGGGATGATTTCATTGAAGTGAATGTTGAACCCGTGGGCAAACATCAGCGTCTTGGAACTGTCCAGGTTGGGCTCCACGGACTCCTTGTACACCTGCCCCTGGATGGTGTCCGGCACCAAGAACATGATGATGTCGCAAGCCTGGGTCACCTTGTCCGGCGTGTCCACCACCAGGCCCTCTTTCTCCGCCTTGGACCAGCTTCCGCTGCCCTGGTAGAGGCCCACCATGACGTCAACGCCGTTGTCGCGTAGGTTCAGTGCGTGGGCGTGGCCCTGGCTTCCAAAGCCGAGTATGCCGACTTTCTTCCCTTGAAGCAGCGCCATGTCCCCATCTTTTTCGTAATAAATCGTCGCCATGAAATTACTCCCTCTCTCCCGTTGTTGTTCTTCGTGCAGTCTCTGCGCCTGTTTGCGCGGTCATTCTGAGTCCGGTCCAGCCGGGCATCAGCATTTGGTGCTTTCTGTTGGTCCGCCCTAGGGTACGGCCTCCACGTCCGGTGCATTGTGGTCATCAACGTTGGCGGTCAGCGGCTTTCCGCCCGTGGATGCTGGTCCCCGCACCATGGCTATGCGACCCGTGCGCATGACCTCTTTGATGCCAAAGGGCTTCAGCAACCGGAATAGCGAGTCAATCTTGTCCTCGTCACCTGTCACTTCAATGACCACGGTGTCAGCGGCCACGTCCACAATGTTTGCGCGGAAGATAGCCACCAGTTGCATGATTTCGCTTCGGTTGTCAGCGGCGGCCTTCACCTTCACCAGCGCCAGTTCGCGGGCCACCATGGCGTCGCCAGTGATGTCGTTCACGCGCACCACGTCAATGAGCTTGTAGAGCTGCTTCGTGACCTGCTCCACCACGAACTCGTCACCCTGAACCACGAAGGTCATTCGCGATAGGTTCGGCACCTCACTATGGCCCACCGACAGGTTGGATATGTTGAAGCCACGTCGCCGGAAGAGGCCGGACACCCTTGCCAGGACGCCGGGCTTGTCCTCTACCAACGCGCTGATGGTGTGGTCTGTTACCGCTTCCATGCGCCCTCCGTCTCAGGGCTTGGCCCCTCAAGCATCTCTGTCACTCCTTCACCGGCGGGTACGTGAGGGTACACGTTCTCCTCAGGCTCCACGCGGAAGTCAATCAGCGCGGGGCCTTCATGGGCCATGGCTTCAAGGATTGCGCCACGCATCTGGCCTTTGTCCGTTACACGGAAGGCGCGGATGCCAAAGGCTTCAGCCAGGGCAACGAAGTCTGGGTTGTGGCTGTACTCCACAGACACCCGCTTGCCACCCTCAAAGAGGTCTTGCAACTGCCGCACCAGGCCAAGGTAGCCGTTGTTTATGAGCGCAAACTTCACCGGCAACTGATGTTCAACAATCGTCGCCAATTCAGACATTGTCATCTGAAATCCGCCATCGCCCGCAATGCTCCACACCGTCTTATCGGGTCGCGCTACCTGCGCCCCCATGGCCGCTGGCACCTCAAACCCCATGGTGCCCAGGCCGCCGGAGGTGATGAAGCTGTTTGGCTCCCTGAACGTGTACGCCTGAGCAGCCCACATCTGGTGCTGACCAACGCCCGTGACGACAATCGCGTTGCCGTTGGTCACGTCTGATATTTCCTTAAGCACGTACTGTGGGAGGAGCTTGTCGCTCTCCCGTAACCTGTCCGACGGGTGCTCTTGGCGAAGCTCGTCTATCTCTTGGAGCCACTCAAGCCGAGTGGTGGGCGTGATCTCATTTACCAGCGCGTGGAGCACCCGCTTGGCGTCGCCAACTATGGGCACCGTTACGTGGACGCTCTTGCCCACCTCAGCCGGGTCTACGTCTATATGGATGACCTGGGCGTGCGGCGCAAAGGTGCTCAGCCTGCCGGTCACGCGGTCATCAAAGCGCATTCCCACTGCTATCAGCAGGTCTGAGCGGTCAATTGCAATGTTGTTGTACGCCATGCCGTGCATGCCGGGCATGCCCATGGAGAGGACGTGGTCCTCCGGGAATGAACTGATGCCCAGGAGCGTGGTGATGACGGGGACCTGTGCCGTCTCCGCCAACCCTCGCAACTCATCAAAGGCGTTGGCGATGATTACGCCGTGGCCCGCCAGAATCAGAGGCCGCTTCGCACCAGCAATGAGCTTGGCGGCGCGCTTGATCTGCTGGCCGTGGCCGTCCATGGTGGGCTTGTAGCCCTTGAGCGTCACGGTGTCCGGATAGACGAAGTCCGCGCTCTCCGTCAGTACGTCACGGGGGATGTCTATGAGCACCGGCCCCGGCCTGCCCGTGCGGGCAATGTGGAAGGCCTCTTTGATGGTGCTGGCCAGGTCAGCAGTGTGCATGACCAGGTAGTTGTGCTTTGTGATGGGCAGCGTGATGCCCGTGATGTCGGTCTCTTGGAAAGCGTCCTTGCCAATGGCGCCACGAGGCACCTGGCCGGTGATGGCGATTACCGGGACGGAGTCCATCATGGCGGTGGCCAGTCCGGTGACAAGGTTGGTTGCGCCTGGGCCTGACGTGGCAATACACACGCCTACCTTGCCGGAGGCTCGTGCGTAGCCGTCAGCGGCGTGGGCGGCGTTCTGCTCATGTCGCACCAGGATGTGCTTGAGTTGTGGGTATTCAGGCATGACCTGATAGAGGGGCAGGATTGCTCCGCCCGGCAGGCCAAACATGACCTCAATGCCTTCACGCATGAGGCTTTCGCAGACTATTTGCGCTCCGGTCAAATGCACTGGTTTCCCCTTGTTCAGGCTGTCGTAAATCGGCTGTACAAAAAAATCCCATCCCCATGCAAGGGACGGGACGTTAGTTCCGCGGTACCACCCTCGTTCCCCCCGGCGTACCGAGAGACAACTTCATGCGCTGGTATCGGTGCGCGTCCGCCGCCCTACTTAACCTTCAGGCTGGCCGCTCCGGGACGAGTTCAGGGTCCTGACAACCACCGGCCTTTCACCAAATCGCCGGCTCGCTGGGGGTGTGGTGTCCCTTACTACTTCCCTTCATCGCGGATTCCGTATGTTTGAGAGGAAATAGTAGCACGACTTCGCAACGTGTGTCAACGTGAGCAGGAGGAGGTTTCTGTTTCCTGGCGCACCCCCGCGCTATCTGGACTTCTGGCGTAGTGGACTCACAACGGAGCATATCCAAACTACGATGGCCAAGAGCTGCCAGAGTAGCCAAACGATTACGACGCTTAGAATAAAAAACGTGTCGCCTGCATTACAAATTTGTGAAGGGTCATCAGGACACCACCCTTCGGCCATGACTGTAGTAACCTCCAAGAGGGTCAGTACGACCTCAGTTACTAACCAAAAGATCCAAAAGGCCACAATCCGACATGCCTTCCACTTTTGCCGCAGATATATGTAGCCAAGCCCCAGCGGCAATACGTTCAGAATTGCTGCCGTCCATCGTTTTCTCTGCGTTAATGATTCCATCTGACGTGACCTCCGGTGGAACCTAGCACGGCCTGATTCCCACCGGCAATGACCGCGTGTCGCTATTCGTTGTACTCTTGACTCCCCGCAGCGCTTGGCGCACCCTAGCGCCCACAAAAGCGCTTGTCCCTCGCAATCGGGAGGTCTGCCATGAAGCTGGTCCTGTATGACGACGCACCACACCTAATTGACGACTCACTACGGTCGCCGCCGCCCGTGAGGCTCAGCGACCGCCGCCACCGGGCAGGCATCCTCACGGATGAGGGCGTCGTCCCCATAGGTGGGGCCACGGCTGGCCTGTCGCAGTACACGTCGCAACAGCTCATGGTGAACATCATCGACAATTTCGACAGGCTGCGCCCTGAGTTTGAGAGCATCGCTGCGTTGGAGGAACCAATACCTCTGGCAAACGTCCAGCTACGTCCTCCGGTGCCACGTCCCAGCAAAATCCTGGCGTGCATAGGCAACTACTGGGAGCACATGCAGCGGGAGGCGCGCCCCCTCAACATGTTCATGAAATCGCCAGACGCGGTTATCGGCCCCGGCGACACCGTGGTGCTGCCAAACTTCACCGATGCCTACGTGTTCCATCACGAGTCGGAGCTTGCATTGGTGATGAAGGGGCCTTCCAAGGAGGTGGCCGCCGCTGACTGGAAGAGCGCCGTCTTTGGCTACACCTGCTTCATAGACGTCTCGGCCCGCTACGAGGGCAGACGCACCTGGCGCGACGGTAGCTGGATGGGTAAGTCCTTCGACACGTTCGCGCCGCTTGGCCCGTGCATCGTCACGGCTGACGAGATAGCGGACCCCAACGACCTCAACGTGAAGTTCTGGGACAACGGCGACCTGCGCCACGACTACAACACCAACGACATGGAGCACCGTGTGCCGGAGCTTGTGGAGTTTGCAACGCTCATCATGACCATGAACAGCGGTGATGTCCTCTCCTGCGGCACGAACCATGAGGGCCTTGGCCCCTTGCAGGACGGCGACACCGCTGAGATAGAGATACGTGGCATTGGGCGTCTGACCGTCAATGTGCGTGACCCCTTGAAGCGAAAATGGGAGCGGGGCGTGTACATGGGGCCGGAGTCCACCGCGGCCGCCGCTAGGGGCCAACAGCCGTAGCGTCCGCGCACCATTGTCTTGTAGCGATGATAGCCCGCTGCTAGCATGGCCTTAGTTCAAGCGTAAGGCCGTGTGCCTGTGGAACCCACGCCGCTTATTCAGTCTGACCAGACATCCCTCCCCTGGGGCCCCCGCCAGGTGGGGCTGTCGCTAATTGGCCTCGTCGCCATATGGGTGCTCACCGTGGCCTTGGCGTCGGTTGTGCCAGACGGCCTGTCATCCATGACCCTGGCCATTGGATTGGTGCTTGAAGTGGGGCTTGTCGTCCTGGCAATCGGTATGGGGCCGGGCAACCACCCGCGACGAATGTTCCTTCTGGGCCTGGGGCCCACGCAACGGAGCATCATAGGCTGGGCTGCGGTGGGCGCGTTTCTCAGCATGGGCCTCACCATCGTTTACACCATCGTCATCAATGCGCTGAGCGTAGATGCGCTGCTGCCGCCGGACCTGCCGGACAGAGTTGACCTTGAGGACGTTCTGCCGCTGGCAGTCGTCGTTATCGTGCTGGTGGGACCTTTCACAGAAGAGTTGTTTTACAGAGGGTTCGCTTATACAGGACTGGCTTCCCGCTGGGGCTTTTGGCCCGCCGCCTACGTGAGCGCTGGGATGTTTGCCATCAGCCACCTGGATATAGGGCTGCTGGGGCCCACGTTCATAGCTGGGATGGCGTTTGCATGGATATACAAGCGCACCGGATCCCTGTGGCCCGCCATCCTGGCTCACTCAATGCAAAATGCCCTAGCCCTGGCAGTTGCGGTATCCTGAACACATGACACACCGACTTGACTCCATGTTCCAACGACTTACCCAGGAGGGACGCACAGGCGTCTTTCCGTATCTCACCGTGGGCTTTCCCACTATCGACGACACGCTGTCGCTGGCGCCTGCGCTGGCTGAAGCGGGCGCTGACCTGATAGAGCTTGGCGTGCCTTTCAGCGACCCAATAGCCGATGGCCCCACCATACAGGCGGCTAGCTTTGACGCCCTTCAGCAGGGGGTGACGTTGACCAAGTGCCTGGAGGTCTGCAAGACGCTGCGTGGCAACGGCCTGGAAACGCCGCTGGTGCTCATGGGTTACTACAACCCCATCCTGAGCTATGGCATAGACGCCTTTGCCAGGGATGCGGCGCTGGCTGGGGCTGACGGTGCGATTGTGCCTGACCTGCCGCCGGAGGAGTCGACCCTCTTGCGGGAGGCGCTCAAGGCCCAGGGCCTGCCGCTCATCAGCCTGCTGACGCCCACCAGTACTGACGAACGTATTGCGGAGGCATGCGCGCTGGCGGAGGGGTTCATCTACTGCGTGGCCGTGACCGGGGTCACCGGCGCGCGCCGTGAGGTGTCCACCAACGCCTTTGAGCTATTGGATCGCATACGCAAGCACACCACGCTGCCCATAGCAGTGGGCTTTGGCATATCGGAACGAGAGCATGTGGAATCGCTGGCTGGTCACGCGCAGGCGGCGGTCGTGGGCAGCGCGCTCATCAACGTGATACACTCTGCGCCGCCTGACGAGCGGCTCCGTCGTGCGGGTGATTTCATCGCCAAGCTGGCTGGACGGAAGAGCTAGGGCCGCAATTTCAACCAGGTACTGATAGACCATGAGCGCTTGCCTTGGCTTGCGCGGTGCCACCACCGCAGACGCCAACACAAAAGAGGCCATTGTGGATGCCACGGAGGAACTCCTCCGGCAGATGGTTGCGTCTAATCAGCTTGTGGAAAACGACGTAGCTGCGGTATTCTTTACTACTACCAGAGACTTAAACGCCGAGTTTCCAGCAGTTGCGGCGCGAGTCCGGATGGGATGGGAGCAAACCGCTCTCATGAACTCACATGAGATGGACGTACCTGATGCTGCTACGTCCGTGGTGCGGGTGCTTCTGCTGGTGAATACTGACAAGTCAAAAGATGAGTTGGTGCACGTGTACCTGAAGGGCGCGCAGCACCTCCGTTCTAGGGGAGCAACGCAGTGAGGGGAATGAAAGACGCGCAATACAACCGTGTAGCGGGTCACAGGGCCAAGGGCCTCTGGGCATCCAACGCTGCCTTTCTCTGCCCTCTCTTTACGGTGCGGACGCTGTCTGCCGCCCCGAGGAGGGGCTTCGGAGCGACCGCTCCCGCCACTGGGACTATTGTCGGCGTTTATAGCTAACCCGGCCTGCCCGACTCTCTAGTTCACGAAACTCTCCTGTGTACGAGTCTAAAAGGACTTTGTATGGTTCAATCCATCAACATCAACGACGTTAATATCGAGAAAATCGAGCCTTTGGTCTCGCCAGGTGAGGTCATTGCTGACCTGCCTGTCACCAAGGCAATGGCTGACAACGTGCTCAACGGTCGTAGCCAGATTAAGAAGGTCATCAACGGTGACGATCCCAGGTTGCTGGTCATTGTTGGCCCGTGTTCCATCCATGATGAGAAGGCGGGTTTGGAGTACGCGGAGCGGCTGCTGAAGCTCTCCGAACGCCTCAGCGACCGGATGCTGGTGATAATGCGCGTGTACTTTGAGAAGCCGCGCACCACGGTAGGGTGGAAGGGCCTCATTTACGACCCGATGTTGGACGGCTCTTTTCGCATTGAGACAGGCCTTCGTCGCGCCAGAGGCTTTCTGGTCAAGTTAGCGGAGATGGGTCTCCCTGCGGCCACTGAGTTCCTTGACCCTGTGGTGCCCCAGTACCTAGCTGACTTGGTATCTTGGGCGGCCATTGGCGCGCGCACCATTGAGAGCCAGACTCACCGGCAGATGGCCAGCGGTCTCAGCATGCCTGTGGGGTTCAAGAACAGCACGGATGGCAATGTGCAGAACGCGGTGGATGCCATCGTCGCGGCCAGAGCAGGTCACGCCTTTTTCGGCATAGACAGAGACGGCAACACCTGCATGGTGCAGACCAAAGGAAACCCTGATACCCATGTGGTGCTTCGGGGAGGCAGCCACGGTTCCAACTACATGGCGTCATCCATCGCTCTGGCCCAGGCGCAATTGAAGGCGTCTGGCCTTCCGTCCACGCTCATGGTGGACTGTAGCCACGGCAATTCAGAGAAGGACCACACCAAGCAGGCCTTGGTCTTCCGCGACATTGTCTCTCAGCGGATGGCGGGCGACGCCAACATCATTGGTTGCATGGTGGAGAGCCATCTCTTCCCTGGCAACCAGAAGCTGGGGAACGACCCCTCCAAGCTGGAGTACGGCCTCTCCATCACCGATGCGTGCATTGGCTGGGACGAGACCGAGGCGCTGCTAATCGAAGCTCACGATACTATGGCCGGTACATAGCCGGTGGCTCCCATACCCCCAGATAAGCAGGTTTCGCTGACATGATGGGGCTGCAAGAAGAGTTGTCCATCCCACAGTTGAGCACGGCCACGGCCGTGACCATTGGCGTTTTTGACGGCGTGCACCTTGGCCATCAACACCTGCTGCGAAGTGTTGTCCACGCCGCCAAGGAGCGGGGACTGTCGCCAGCCGTGGTCACCTTTCTCAACCACCCGCGCTCCGTCCTGCGACCCGACGACCCCGTGCGCTGGCTAACCTCCCTTGATGACCGGGTTGCGTTACTGCAAGCGGCGGGCATTGAACACGTTGTTCCCATCACCTTCACCCGGGACTTCTCGCTGCTGACGGCTGAAGAGTTCACGCTGACACTACGCGACTCCCTGAGAATGGCCCATATGGTGGTGGGCCCCAACTTTGCTATGGGCTACCAGCGCCAGGGCACGTTTCCGGTGCTTCAGGAGTTGGGCCACAAGCACAGCTTCACGGTGGAGCAGGCCACGCCTTTGGAGTTCAGCGGCAGGCGCATTAACAGCACCGGCGTCCGCGAAGCCCTGGGCGTGGGCGATGTAGAAAAGGTGACTTCCTACCTGGGGCGCTACTTCCACGTTGCAGGCGAGGTGGAGCATGGCGAGGGCCGTGGCGGCTCTGAGTTGGGCTTCCCCACGGTGAACCTCCACCTGGAGGAGAGTCAGGCGCTGCCTGCTGACGGCGTTTACGCGGCGCAGGCCGTTGTGGACGGCAAGCGTTACACGGCGGCGGCCAGCGTGGGCACCAAGCCAACCTTCCATATAGACGGCAGGCTGACGGTGGAGGCATTCCTATTGGATTACACTGGTGACCTGTATGACCGGCAAGTCCGGCTGGAGTTCATCAAGCGCCTGCGCCCCCAGGAGCAATTCGGTACGCCGGAAGCGCTGGCGGCCCAGATGCGCAGGGACGTGGAAGAGGTCACGGAGGTCATGCGCAGCTTGACCCCCATAGACAACACCATGTCTTCTCAGTCAGGATAAGAGCCCCAGTCAGCGTAAGGAGGCTTCCCCCGCATGCCAGGCCCTGACCAACAGACCTTGGACCGCATACTCAGCCGCGGCGTTTCTCAGATCATCGTGGAAGGGGAGCTTGAAAAGCTTCTCAAGGCAGGCAAGCCCCTTCGCCTCAAGATGGGCTTTGACCCCAGCCGCCCTGACATCCACCTGGGCCACGTTGTTGGCCTGCGTAAACTCCGCCAGCTCCAGGAGCTAGGCCACCAGCTAGTCCTGATAGTGGGTGACTGGACCGCGCAGATTGGCGACCCGTCCGGGGCGTCAATCACACGGCCCATGCTGACGGCTGAGGAGGTGAGCTCCAACGCCGAGAGCTACATGCGGCAGTTTTTCAAGGTGGTGGACCCTGATAAGACGGAGGCCGTCTACCAGAGCGAGTGGTTTGGCGACTTCACGCTGGCCAACGTCATCAAACTGACTTCCATGTTCACTGTGAACCAGTTCTTGCACCGGGACGACTTTGCGAAGCGGTACGAGGCTGGACGCCCCATAGCCATAACGGAGATGCTCTACCCGCTGTTGCAGGCCTACGACTCCATAGCCATCAAGTCTGACGTGGAGTTTGGCGGGACTGACCAGATGTTCAACCTGCTGGTGGGTCGGGAGTTGCAAGAGAAGATGGGGGAGCGCCCGCAGCAGTGCGTGATGATGCCCATCCTGCCGGGTACCGACGGCGTCCGCAAGATGAGCAAATCTCTGGACAACTACATTGGCGTGGAAGAGGCGCCGGGCGAGATGTTTGGGAAGGTGATGTCGCTTCCTGACAACCTCATCCTGACGTACTTTGAACTGCTGACGGACGTGCCTGACGCTGACCTGGCGGAGATGGGGTCGGCGCTGGAAACCCGGTCAACGCACCCCATGGAACTGAAGAAACGGCTTGGGCGGGAGATTGTGACGGCCTTCCACGATGCCGGTGCTGCAACTCAGGCCCAGGAAGAGTTTGAGCGCGTAGTTCAGCAGGGCCAGGTACCATCTGAGGTGCCTGAGCTTGTGGTGAGCGCGTCTACTGACGGCGTAACTTCCGCTGATGACGATGGTGTGACGGTGTATTTGCCTCGATTCTTGAATGCAATGGGCCTCACTTCAAGCGTCAAAGATGCGATTAGGCTGCTTACGCAGGGAGCCGTTGAAATTGATGGCAAACGAATTCAGCGTTACGACAAACCAGGACGTGCATTCGACTTTGAACCCGTCCCCTACGGCGCGGTGCTTAAGGTGGGCCGCCGCCGGTTCCTCCGCGTGGTGAAAGGGTAGGGCGCACCTCCATGAAGATGACCATTGCTGATAAGCGCCGCTCCATACCCGCGGGTATAGGCGACCTTGCCATCTTTATCCTGTTCCCCATGCTGGGCTCCGCAAGCCATGAGGACGGCCTGACGGCGGCCGTTTTCCTCCGCACAACGGTGATCTTTGCCGTCGCTTGGTATGCAGTCGCGCCATGGGTTGACGGTTTCTCTCTGCAAGCCATGAGCCAACCACTATGGGCGTGGCGACACACCGGACTGGCCTGGTTGTTGGCGGGGCCAGTGGCATTGGTCGCTCGCACAGTTATCTTTGACCGACCGCTGGACGGCAGCTTTGCCTTGGTGACTCTGCTCGTCACGGGTGCGCTGCTGATGGTCTGGCGGACGGTCTACGCATTTCGGCCTGGAGAGAGCAGTTGATGAGACGTGGGTTTGTTTCCACGGTGCTGCTGGTTGCTTTCAGCCTAGCGGCATGCAGCGTAACCGCTGACCCTGTAACGGTCATGCCAACCATTGAAGCAGCACTTGCCACGCCAACTGCTAGTGGCAGCGATTCAACGCCGCAATCTCCTATAGCGACCCCAACCACAGAGACTGCAACAGCGACCCCCACTACGGACGCTGCGCAGCCCTTTGACCTATCGCGTATCCCCATTGGCGATGGCAAGGTATCGACGTCCGCTCAGGCCGGGTACGTCTGGAGTTGCACGCAGCGGTTTGGCGGCGGCGGCGCTTTCCAGGACGGCCCATGGATCAACAGTGACGGCACGTGGAATAGCAACGCTAAGGTCGCCGTGGACGGATCGGTTACGCGGTCGTCGCAACTGAGTATCGCGTTAGAGGGCGACCAGCGCATCATCACGTCCAATGACCTGCCTGACCACCCCACGGGTACGTTCCCCGTTGCTTCATCTGATGAGGCGTACCAGTATGACCGCAACCCCAATACTATTCAGAGCCAGCAATTGCGGTACGTACTCCCCGCTGTCCCTGAAGTAGCGGCTCAACCTTCATGCGTTTCCATGGGGGCCATAGGCATACTCCTGAGCGGCAGCGTGTTTTTCAACGGGTTGGACGCCCGCGGGGATGACGCGGTGGCCCATGAAGTGCAAGACGCCTGCGACGGCCACCCTGAGATGCAGGGCGCGTACCACTACCATTCACTGACGCCATGCCTGGCTGATGCGACTAACGGCCATTCCAGCCTGGTTGGCTATGGCCTAGACGGATTTGGAATCTACGGAAGCCGTGGTGAAGAGGGGCGAGAACTGCACACCAGTGACTTGGATGACTGCCACGGGCATACCCATGAGGTGGTTTGGGACGGAAGCCCCACGGTGATATTCCACTATCACGCCACGGTGGACTATCCGTACACCATCGGTTGCTTTACGGGTTCACTCTAGCCCCAGACGCGTCCATCAATAACAAACGACAAAAAGAGAGCGGGAACCTGAGTCCCCGCTTTCTTTAGTAACGAGCAAATGATGGTGAAACCAGCGCTTAGCGCCGAGCGCCCTCTTTAATTCTGGCGGCCTTGCCGGAAAGGTTCCGCAGGTAGTAGAGCTTGGCCCGCCGGACCTTGCCCCGTCGCGCCACTTCCACGCTCTCCACGTTTGGTGAGTGCATGAGGAATGAGCGCTCCACGCCCACGCCGGAGGCGACCCGCCGAACGGTGAAAGAACTGGACGGCCCGCCACCGCGCTTGCGGATGACCACGCCCTGGAACATCTGGATGCGTTGCCGCTCTCCTTCACGAATCCGGACGTTCACCTTGACGGTGTCTCCGGGGTTGAAGGACTCTATCTTCGGATTATTTTCTAGCTGGACTACTTCGCGAGCTTCCATAAAAGGCAGTCACCAATGGTGAAATATCAACCTGTGCAGTATAGGTGGCTATGGTGATTCTCGCAACCACGCAGCTTTAGAGCGCTATGGTGGCTGGTTGCGTGAAGCTAATACCATGGTTCCGTGGGGGAATATACGCGGCCCGCTCTTCTCACCTAGGGCATAGCTTAGGCAATACCTTCACGAGGACGTGACGGAGAAGACCTCTTGTAGCCAGGGGTCGCTCTTGGTTTCATCTGCGGAAAAGGTGCTCAGGTCCGTGGGGACAACCATCCCGTCTCGGATGGCCACCAACACATTAGACTTACCTTCTAGGAGAGCGCCCACCGCAACTACCCCCATCCGGGTTGCCATGGTGCGGTCTAATGCGGAAGGGGAGCCGCCCCTTTGGATGTAGCCAAGGACCGTATAGCGGGCGTCGTAAGGGTTATCGGCGTCGTTGATGAGTTGCGTTAGCTCTGCGGCGCGCCATTTTGCACCTTCAGCCAGCACAATGATGAAGTGACGTTTGCCGTGCTGCTGCATGGCCTCCATCTCATCAAAGACTGCTTGCAGTTCAATGGGGTGCTCAGGGACGATAACCATCTCAGCGCCGCTGGCAATAGCTGCCATGTAGGCAATGTAGCCTGAATGCCTGCCCATAACTTCCACAATCATGGCACGGTGGTGAGCGCTTGCCGTATCGCGCAGGCGGTCTATGGCCTCAACCGCCGTGTTGATGGCGGTGTCTGCGCCAATGCTGTTGTCCGTACCGGGAACATCGTTGTCTATGCTGCCGGGGACGCCTACCACGCTGAACCCCAGCGCATTGAGGGCACGCACGCCACGGAGGGAGCCGTCACCACCAATTACAATCAGCCCCTCCACCCCAGCGCCGCGCAGATAGTCCACACATCTCGCTTGCACTGCGGGGTCTATAAATTCCAGGCAGCGTCCCGCACCGAGCACGCTTCCTCCGCGTTGTAATATGCCGGCAACTGACCTAGATGTTAGCTGCTCGGTCTGTTGGTCCACCATGCCCTGGAAGCCATTGCTGATGCCCCAGACCTCTGCGCCATGGTTGATGGCGGTACGGGTCACCGCACGGATGCACGCATTCATTCCAGGAGCGTCTCCTCCGCTGGCCAGCAAAGCAATGGACCGCATGCCAATCTCCTCAGTGGAACTGATAGGACTTATGGAAAACTATAGCACTGGAGCGAGGCCTATGTTGACGACTTTGCGGTCTCATGGGTAAACTGTGTGGGTCGGTTCCTGGTGGTTCTAGCGGGGCGGCCCCACCCGTTCTCATCCCGAACACGGAAGTGAAACGCTCCAGCGCTGACGATACTCGTGGGTTCTCCCACTGGGAAAATAAGCCACTGCCAGGGGCCTAGACATAAAAGCCCAAGTGCCTGGAACTCCGGTTCCAGGCACTTTTTTTGCCCAATCCACACCGTTGACGCTGTCCGCGCATCCAATTAAGAGTGAATACCTCCTCTAGTGGGTGGGGCTTGTCCTGAAGCGCCAGGCGTCAGATTGTGATACCCGCGTTGCTTTGAAATAAGGCTCCTGTTGATAGAGTTTTCTTTACATGCCATCGTGGCCCCACCTATAATAAACACATCTCTAAGGCGAGCTACCGTGGTCAATTTGGAGCAGTCAGAAAAGCAACCGACCATGGCCGAACTCCTTGAGACCATTGAACCGCCCCGTTCATTGCGGAGAGGTGAAGTGGTTGAAGGTGAGGTCATGTGGCATGACCAGACTGGCATTCTGGTGAGCATTGGCCATAAGTCTGAGGGTCTTATCCCTCCCCATGAGATGCGCTCCCTAACACCAGAGGTCATGCACCGTTATCAACCAGGGGCAACGATACTGGTTTACGTGGTTGACCCCTCCGGCGCTGAAGGGGAGGCCATTCTCTCCCTTGATAAGGCCCGGAAAGAGTCAGGTTGGAAGGTCTTGGAAGATGCCCAAGAGGCCGGAGAGCCCATCAAAGGGAGTATCACCGGGTACAACCGTGGCGGCGTGGTAGTGGACGTTGAGGGCGTGCAGGGATTTGTACCTCTCTCTCAATTGGCCAACCCTCCGTCTGTGCAGAGTGAAGACCTGACAGAGCTAAAGGACAGGATAGGTGAGTCAGTAACGCTGAAAATCCTGGAAGTTAACCGCCGGAGAAACCGGGCGGTGCTTTCAGAGCGGGCCTTGGTCAGAGAGAAGAGAGAGGCGCAGAAGGACGAACTCCTTGCTACGTTGAATGAAGGAGAGATACGGAAAGGTCGCGTAACCAGCGTATCTAGCTTTGGTGCGTTTGTGGACTTGGGCGGCGCGGACGGACTCATCCATATTTCAGAGATGTCCTGGGCGCCTGTAAGTTCAGTGGAAGACATAGTGAAGGTGGGGGATGAGGTTGAAGTCTATATCCTCCATGTGGACGCTGAGAGCCGCCGTATTGCCCTCAGCCTGAGGCGGCTGCAACCGACTCCGTGGGATGAGGCCGCTAACAAGTACGCCACGGGGCAGTTGGTGACGGGGACCGTGACCAGGGTCACGGACTTTGGAGCATTTGCAAGGGTGGATGATGCCGTTGAAGGGCTTATCCACATATCAGAGCTCAGCGATCGTCATATCCAGCATCCCAAGGAGGTTGTACAAATCGGTGATACACTTACACTGCGTATAGTAAGTATGGACCCAGCCCGGCACAGGTTAGGGCTGAGCTTGAAACAAGTTGAAGAATATGAGACGGTACAATTAGGTTGATCTCCGCGGTGGCCGCAAGTCAGGAGACCAGGAGTTTAAGGCGATGACTAGCCGCTTTGAAAAATTCTCGGAACGCGCCCGTCGTGTATTGTCTCTTGCTCAGGAAGAGGCGCAACGATTCAACCACAACTACATCGGCACAGAACACATTTTGCTCGGTCTCGCTAGGGAAACGGACGGCGTTGCCGCCCGGGTTCTGACGAGCCTTGGCGTTGAGTTGACCAAAATTCGCTCAGCAGTTGAGTTCATCATCGGAAGAGGGGAACGCCCCTCGCCTGGTGACATTGGCTTGACGCCCCGCGCCAAGAAGGTCATTGAGTTAGCAGTTGATGAAGCCCGGCGGCTGGGCCACCACTATATTGGCACGGAACACCTGCTCATTGGCATCATGCGTGAGTCTGAAGGCGTTGCTGCTGGTGTCCTGGAGAGCTTAGGCGTCAACTTAGAGAAGGTTCGCTCTGAGACCACACGCATTTTGAATCAGAGCGTTTCTCAGGGAGGGCACGCCGGCGGGCGCACCAGTACGCGCACGCCCACCCTTGACCAGTTGGGGATAGACCTGACTGCTGCAGCAAGGGCCTCCAAGCTAGACCCCGTCATTGGCAGGAGCAAAGAGCTCCAACGGGTCGTTCAGATACTCAGCCGTCGTACTAAGAACAACCCTGTGCTCATTGGGCAGCCCGGCGTTGGCAAGACCGCCATTGTTGAAGCGCTGGCTCAGCACGTCATCAGCGGTGATGTTCCGGAGACGCTCGTCAACAAGCGGGTGGTCACTTTGGACATGGGCGCCTTGGTGGCAGGCACCAAGTATCGTGGTGAATTTGAAGAGCGCCTCAAGAAGGTTATTGAGGAAATCAAGACTGCAGGGAACTGCATCCTGTTCATTGATGAAATGCACACCATGGTGGGCGCGGGCGCCGCTGAAGGGGCCGTGGACGCCGCCAACATTCTGAAGCCTTCCCTTGCCAGGGGTGAACTCCAGTGCATTGGTGCAACCACGTTGGACGACTATCGTAAGTACGTTGAACGGGACCCTGCTTTGGAGCGTCGCTTTCAGCCGGTGAACGTGGAAGAGCCCTCCATGGAAGAGACCGTGGAGATTCTGCGTGGCATCAGGGTCAAGTATGAGGAACACCACAACCTCAAGATTGAAGATGAAGCCCTGACTTCGGCAGCCAGCCTTGCCGCACGATTTATCGCGGACAGGTTCCTGCCGGACAAGGCTATTGACCTTATGGATGAAGCCTCATCCCGCGTTCGCATCCGCAACAGCAGCACCCCCATGTCCGTGAAGGAGGCCATGAAGGTCTTGGACACGGTTCGGCGTGAAAAGGATGAGGCCATTGGCCAGCAGCAGTACGAGTACGCCGCGGAACTACGGGACCGTGAACTCAAACTGGCCGACAAGCTGGAAGGATTGGAGAAGGAGTGGCAGAACACCTCAACGGGTGAGTCACCCACTGTGACGTCTGAGGACATTGCTGAGGTGGTGAGCATGTGGACCGGTATGCCGGTCACCCGCCTGGCAGTGGAAGAGACAGAACGTCTCCTTCACATGGAGGAGAACCTCCACAACCGTATCATTGGTCAGGATGAGGCCGTCACGGCCATCTCCAAGGCGGTCAGGCGTGCAAGGGCCGGACTGAAAGACCCACGCAGGCCTATTGGTAGCTTCCTCTTTCTTGGGCCCACGGGTGTGGGGAAGACGGAGCTTGTCCGCGCACTATCTGAGTTCATGTTTGGCTCTGATGAGACCATGATTCGGCTGGATATGTCTGAATTCATGGAGCGTCACACCGTCGCACGACTGGTGGGCGCCCCGCCGGGCTATGTGGGTTATGAAGAGGGCGGCCAGCTTACTGACGCTGTGCGTCGCCGCCCCTACTCCTGCATTTTGCTGGATGAGATTGAGAAGGCCCACCCTGAGGTATTCAACATCCTCCTGCAAATCTTTGACGACGGCCACCTGACCGACGCCAAGGGCCGCAAGGTGGACTTCCGGAACACGATTATCGTGATGACCAGCAACATTGGGTCTGACCTCATCAAGTCAGACAGCAACCTTGGGTTTGCTGTCAAATCAGACGGAGAACAGGACAGGGAACGCGTCTACACACGGATGAAGGACAAGGTCATGGAGGAAGTGAAACGCTTCTTCCGGCCTGAATTCCTGAACCGGGTAGACGCGCAAACGGTCTTTCACCCGCTGCAGCAAGACCACATCCTACAGATTGTGGACCTGATGCTGAATGAGATCCGCAAGCCGCTGCTGGAGAAGGCTCTCACTTTGGAGGTCAGCCAGGCCGCCAAGGAGCATTTGGCTGAGAAGGGCTTTGACAAGCAGTTTGGTGCGCGGCCTCTGCGCAGGGTCATCCAGAATGAAATTGAGGATGCTCTGTCTGATGAGGTACTGGCGGGTACGCTTCAGCCTGGCGACACGGTAGTTGTTGACGCTGCCGACGGTGACGAAGGTCGCAAGCTGACCTTCCTAACGCAATCAGCGTCCACACTCACGCCCACGCCCACGCCCACGCCGAGCTAAGGCACGGTCCCTACAGAATGACGAATAGAGGAAGCCCCGAAGATTTCGGGGCTTCCTTTTGTCTCTAATGGAGCAAGGGAGATGTGATGGACGTTACCGTTGGCCAGACCGCACACCGTGAGGTGACGGTGACCGCTGAGATGGTGACTGAGTACGCAAAGCTGACAGGTGACTATAACCCGCTGCATTTTGACGATGGCTTTGTCAGCAGGACGCGGTTTGGCAGGCTTATTGCTCAGGGAGGCATCGCCACGGGTCTGCTTCACGCCCTAGTGGCCATGGACATGCCAGGTGCGGGCACCGTGTTCACCAAACAAAGTTGGAGCTTTCCGCACCCCGTCTATATTGGCGATACCATTCGCGCGGAGGCGACGGTGCAGTCCGTCCATCCCCGGCTCCCCATGGCAGACGTGGGTTTCAAGGTTACCAACCAAGATGGCCAGGAAGTCCTCACGGGTGAGGCCACTGTCTACCAGGCGACTCCTGCTTCTTAGCCGGACTCTTTCACGCGTCAGTACGCCCTAGCGCTCACTACCCCCTCGTGTGGTAGCCTTCCAACACCATGCCTCCATCTCCTAAATCCAGAGTTACCTTCCTCTGCCAGGACTGCGGACATACCAGTCCCCGGTGGGAGGGCCGCTGTCCTTCATGTGGACAATGGAACACTTACGTGGAGTACAGCCCGCCCAAGGCTCCCGGTCAACGGAACAGCGGCCTTAGTAAACAGTCGCAAGCCAACGTGCCAGTGTTGCTTGGCGACCAGCCCGTTGACGGCGGTCGTCGCCTGTCCATGGGGATGCCAGAGGTGGAGCGTGTCTTGGGCGGCGGCGTTGTTCTCGGCTCCTTGGTGCTCATGGCCGGTGACCCAGGCATTGGTAAGTCCACGTTGCTTTTGCAGTTCGCCGCAGGACTTGCGGCGGAACACAAGGTGCTCTACGTATCTGGTGAAGAGTCGGGTGGGCAGGTGCGCCTGCGGGCGGAACGACTCGGTATCGCTGGTGCAAGCGTGCTTTTCCTGACGGAGACCAGCTTGGAGGCCATCCTTGGCCAGGTGGAGGCCGTTCAGCCCGGCGTGCTTATTGTGGACTCCATCCAGACGCTGTACTCCGATGCGAGCCCCTCCACTGCGGGCAGCGTGGCCCAGGTGCGGGAGTGCACGCAACTTCTGATGCGTTGGGCTAAGGAGACAGGCGTGCCAGTGTTCCTGGCAGGTCACGTGACCAAGGACGGGAACATCGCAGGACCGCGAGTGCTTGAGCATATGGTTGACGTGGTGCTTTACCTAGAGGGTGAGAGCATGAGCAACTTCCGGCTGCTCCACGGCGTGAAGAACCGCTTTGGCGCTACCAATGACGTTGCGCTCTTGGAGATGCGCGGCGACGGTCTGGCTGAGGTGGCAGACCCATCGGCGGCGCTGATTGCTGAGCGACAGAGTGACGTGCCGGGCTCCGCTGTGGTGGTGACGCTGGAGGGGAGCCGACCTCTACTGGCTGAGGTGCAAGCGCTTACGAACCCCAGCGCATTTACGCCGCCGCGCCGTTCCAGCAATGGCACCGATTT
The DNA here is from genome assembly GCA_963693605.1 of Dehalococcoidia bacterium. Classification (GTDB taxonomy): domain Bacteria; phylum Chloroflexota; class Dehalococcoidia; order Lucifugimonadales; family Australimonadaceae; genus JAQBVZ01. The sequence goes on from CAVOAJ010000004.1 coordinate 25,454, forward strand.
CAACCGCATGGCGATGACCACGGCGGTGCTGAGCCGCCGGGCAAGCCTCTCTCTGGGCAATCAGGACATCATGGTGAACGTGACCGGTGGTCTACGGATCAATGAGCCTGCCGCTGACCTTGCCGTGGCTCTGGCCATCGCCTCCAGCTACCATGACGTACCCCTGGCGCCCAATACGGTGTTCATTGGTGAAGTGGGGCTTAATGGCGAGGTACGCCGTGTGCCGCAGATTGAGCGACGCCTATCTGAGGCGGCCCGTCACGGCTTTGTGCGCGCCGTAGTCCCCAAGGGCAGCGCCGACGCCGCCACGGAGTTTCCTCCGTCGATGGAGGTTGTGGCCGTGAGCAGTTTGCGAGAGGCCATGGCCGCAGCGCTGCCGCAGGTACGCGGTTCACGAGCAACATCGTTGACCTAACGCGTCGCCGGAAGTATGGTTTCGCCGTAAGCAGCCGTACCTGCCAGTAGGAGAGCAACCATGCGCAACGGTTTGCCGGTGTGGGACTCAGACACCCACTACAACCCAACTATTGAGACCATGTTGGCATACTTTGACCCGGAGTTTCGGGAGAAGCTGCCGTTGCTTGAGCAATACAAGGTGAAGGGCAGGGAGGGCCGCGAGGACCCGAACCGTCATCACTACGCGGTTGGGAAGGTTGCCTACAAGCGCATTTTGGGTGAGGCAGGCCCCGCAGCGACGCCGGTGGTCAACGCGGGCAAGCGCATGGGTTCGAAAGCCCCCTCCTCCGGCGTTGAGGATGACCTTGTGGACGCTCGCATTGCCGATATGGACGAGGAGGGCGTGGACGTCCACATGATGGTCCCCGGCGTGCTGATGAACGTTTCCATACTGGGCGACCCTGCCTTTGAAGTGGGCATCATGCGCGCCTACCATCGAGCCGCCAACGACTTCTGCAGCAAGTACCCTCACCGGCTCAAGGCGCTCATGATTGTCACGGGCAATGACGTTGAGGCGTCTGTGGCGGAGATCAAACGGTGGGGCAGTTCATCATGGGCGGTGGGCGTGTGGCCCTTCCCCGGTATGGAGCGCCCGTTGGACCATCCAGACATGGAGCCCATCTGGGCAGCGGCCAATGAGCAGGGGCTGGCCATCATGAGCCACAGCGTGGCATGGGACCCGCCCTATTACCCCGGCTATCGGGACGTATGGGACAACCTCTTTATTGGGCGGCTGTCGTCACACCCGTGGGGCGGCATGCGGGCCGTGGCGTCGTTCTTGGGCGCGGGCATCCTTGACCGTTACTCTGACCTCAAATTTGGCGTGCTGGAGTCCGGCTGCGGTTGGCTTCCCTTCTGGATGCGGCGGATGGAGGACCACGTTCACTACGTGGGTACCACCGCGCCCCTCAAGCACACCATGGAAGAGTACATGACCGGCGGCCGGTTCTTTGCCAGCATGGAGATGCATGAGGGCGAGGACATGGTCAAGATGGTGACCAGTTTTCTGGGCGATGGCGTACTCATGTACGCGTCCGACTATCCGCACCCGGAGTGCAAGTTCCCTGAATCCGCAGACCACGTGCTGGCGTGGAAGAGTTTTGGCGAGTCCGCCATGCGAAAGCTTATGTGGGAGAACGCGGTCCGCTGCTTTGGCGAGCCCTAGCCCGTCAGGCTGACCTCCACCGTGGTCTGGCCCTCACAATAAAGCTATGAATTGAACGGCAGGAACAGGTCGTCCAGCGGTATTGGCCGGGTCATCAGGCCTTGGTCCAGCAGGTGCCGTTGGAGCGTGTCCAACGTGCTCCGATTGCGCTCCAGGCCGTAGGGCCATGGGTCACCATCAGGGAACAGTGCGTCCATCTCCTCCACTGCCTCAAGTTGCCAGGGCAGCATGGTCTTCTGTGAGCCCCTGTAGTGGAGTTGCGGCCCCAGTACCTGTTTCTTGGCCTCCACCAAGGCGTTATACATGCTCTCCGCAATCCAGGGCTGCTCATTGTAGAGCGGCCTGCGTATGACAACGGTATGCATGATGGGGTAGACGCCGGTACGTTGGAAGTAGTCCTTTTCCGTCTCATGGTAATTGGGGAAGAGCCGCACCACGTTTTTCCCGTTGTGGAAGGAGTCTGGGATCTCCGCGCCAATGATGGCGTCTAGGTTTCCCTTCTCCAATTCATCGCTCAGCGTTGATTCATTGGGGATGGCGTCGACGGTGATGGCCTTGCCCACGGGGTGCACGTTGTCCAAGATATGAGGCACCCTGGGCTTGTTGATGCCCCCCTCTAACCACAGCACATCCTCAGACCGAACGCCAAAGTCATCTTGCAAGAACCCGCGTATCCAGACGGCGGCGGTCATGGAGAAGACCGGCACACCAATCCGCTTGCCCTTCAGGTCAGCGGGAGTCTTGATGCCTGCGTTTTTGTTGATGTAGATGTAGGAGTGCCGGAAGACGCGAGACGGGAACACGGGCAGCGCCACAAAAGGGACCTCCTCCTGGCTGGACCGCGTCATGAAGTAGGAGCAGGAGAGCTCGCCTATATGGTAATCATCCTTGGTTACCATCATCATGAAGATGTCCTGGGGGCTCTGGTAAGAGTCGTAGGTCAGGTCAATGCCTTCAGCCAGGACGCTCTTGTCCCGTAGAGGTTCCGTGCGGTCGTACGGGCCGCATGCCATTTTGATGGGGATATTTGCCATAACTCACTCCTCCTGAGGGTCGCTCTCTAGGGCTCGTGCCGGGTGCCGCACCAGATGATACTCGCCACACCTAGTCTTTGCACAACGTTGTCCCGTATCACGTACGCCTGGTACCATGATGTAGCGGCGTAGCGCTAATGAGGTGTCCATGGCTGTCGAACGTAGGTTGCCCCCTTGGCTGAAAGTGAAGATGCCCGGTGGCCCCGTGTACCTAGAGGTGCGGGAGCGGCTGCGGTCTGCCGAACTCCACACGGTGTGTGAGGAAGCTCACTGCCCCAACATTGGCGAGTGCTGGGAACGTCGCAGCGCCACGTTCATGATATTGGGTGAAATCTGCACCCGCGCCTGTCGCTACTGCGCCGTGACCAGCGGACGCCCGACTGGTTTGGACATGGAGGAGCCGGAGCGTCTGGCCCGCACCGTGGAGCAGATGGCGCTCCGCTACTGTGTCATCACCTCCGTTGACCGTGACGACCTCCCCGACGGCGGGGCGTTCATATTTGCGGAGAGCATACGGAAGATAGGGGAGCGACTGCCCTCCTGCCGCGTTGAAGTGCTTATTCCTGACTTTCAAGGCCACTGGCGTGACCTCCGCCATGTGCTGGAAGCCAAGCCCGCTGTGCTGAACCACAACATTGAGACTGTCCGTCGCGTCTTTCATAGCGTGCGGCCAAAGGGCGACTATGACCTTTCACTGGAGCTGCTCCGGCAGTCCAAGGAGCTTGCGCCGGACATCCCCACGAAGAGTGGCATGATGGTGGGGCTTGGTGAGACCGTGGATGAAGTGTTGGAGACCATGGCTGACCTCCGCGCCGTTGGCTGTGACCTGTTGACCATTGGTCAGTACCTGCGCCCCTCACCCAAACATGTGGCCATGGACCGCTTCTACCACCCGGATGAATTTGTTGCGTTGCGTGAGGCGGGTGAGCGCATGGGCTTCCGTCACGTGGCCTCCGGCGCGTTGGTGCGTTCCTCCTACCACGCAGATGAACAGCATGAGGCCGCCACAGCCATCATTAGCGCCTAAGCACGCTTGGCTTCGACCTGTTCGCATTTATTGAGCCGCGTACTTTGGCATGAGCCTTGGACATGCCCCCTGGAGCCACTTTGGACGACCCCTCCCGCCAAGCTCACGTCAAACGCCCACGCATATTCTTCGGCTGGTACATAGTCGGAAGCAGCTTCATCATCAACGCCATCATGTCGGCGGGCTACTTCCAGGGGTTTCAGGCTTTTTTCTTGCCCATACTGCGTGAATTTGGCTGGACGCGGACGCAAGTATCGGGCGCGTTCTCCCTGCGACAGATGGAGGCGGGCATCCTTGCTCCGGTGACGGGGTTTGTGGTGGACAAGGTTGGCCCGCGCAAGCTCATCATTGCCGGATCGGTCATCGTTGGTTTGAGCATGATGGGATTGAGCTTCATGCAGAACCTGTTCACGTTCTACCTCTTCTACCTCATGGTCTCCGTTGGCACCACTGGCGTGACGCACGTCATTACCTGGCCCGTGCTCATAGCGCGCTGGTTCCGCAGGAAACGGGGCTTGGCCATGGGCATTGCCACCTCCGGCCCTATTATTGGTGGCTCCTTGGTGGTGGTGAACGTCCTCATGGTGAACGCGTACGGCTGGAGACCTGTGATCTTTGGCTACGGCGTCCTGATTTTGATTGTTGGGGTGGTGTTGGGTTTCCTGGCACGGGAACGCCCTGAGGATATGGGCTACCTGCCGGACGGTGAGCTGATCAGCAACGTTGCCACTCCTGCCGGTAGCATGCCGCAGCGAGGCCGTCGTGTCATAGAAACTGGCTTCACCGTCATGCAGGCGGTCAAAACCAAAGGATTCTGGGTGGTCACCATCTTCATGGGAGCATCGTTCATGGGGAACAGCGGGATGCAGACCCACCAGGTGCCGTACTTTGAAAGCCTTGGCCTCACTACCACGGCTGCGGCTTTTACCGTGGTGGTCTCCGTGGCCACCAGCGGAATTGGACGGATGGGGGCCGGCGCTATGGTGGACACCATGGACTACCGCGTGGTGCTGGCTCTTTTCACTGCCATGATGACCGGCGCTTTTGCGTACTTATTATTTGTACCCATCGACTCTTTCGTGATGACGTTGCCCTTCGGCATCCTGTTTGGCATCAGCTTTGGGAGCATGATCCCCCTTCGCCCTGTCATCACCAGCCTCATGTTTGGCAACAAGGCTGCGGGCTCCATCATTGGCCTCACGCAAGGCGGCGCCATAGCTGCCGGTGTGGCGGGCCCGCTGGTCATGGGTTACGTGTTTGACTCCACCGGCTCCTATTATGGGTCCGTCTGGGTGCTGGGAATTGTCACCTTTCTTACCCTACCTCTCGTATTTTTCATGGACTCCCCCAGCAAGCTCTCACGGGCACTGTCAGACAAATAGGCTGCTTCTCAAGCAAGGGACCGGAAGTCGCAGGGGGCGGCTATGGGGCGTACAATTGAGGCTGTAATCCGTCGTTGGGAAAGGAGAGACCAATGAAGTCGAAACAGCTATCGGGTCGCATGTTTGTTGGTGCCACCTTTATTTTGTTGGGCTTTTTGCTACTCCTTGATTCCATCGGTGTGGCCTCCACCGGGACTTTTGCCAAGTGGATTCCGTCATTGTTGGTCCTGTACGGGCTATGGCGGCTTTACGGCTCCAAGAGCCGCAGAGTGGCTGGCCCTCTCATACTGATTGGACTTGGCGTATTCATCCAACTGGCCGTCCTTGGCGCCCTGGATTTTCTGTGGCCTCTGGTGA
>CAVOAJ010000005.1:0-27622 GCA_963693605.1 Dehalococcoidia bacterium
GACAACCACTGGGATGAGGGCTTCCCTGACTTGGGCAGGTACCAAGTCAGCCAGTTGCCCATGTACGAAGGCGACACTCTGAACAAGATGCGCACAGTAACGCAGAAGCTGGCCTCTGCTGAATATCTCATGGCCTACAGCAACCGTCCCTTTGGAAGCATTACCCGCCAGCCGGAGCGGTACCCCTGGAGTAGTAGCTACTACAAGCAGCTATTTGACGGCTCTCTTGGCTTTGAGTTAGAGCAGGCCTTTGCGCGGTATTCCACTCTCATGGGCGTCTCCTTCACTCACGATCCGTTCACCAGGGCAGAGGTCACCAAGCCGGAGAACCTGCCTGGCATCAAACCAGCGACGCTTTCACTGGACCTGGGTTACGCCGACGAGAACGTCACGAACTACGACCGTCCATTAGTTCTGGTATTCAAGAATACTGGCAAATTGTCGGCTGACGAACTTTACCTCAGCATTGTGGAGAATGCCTCTGCTGAACCCACGCCGGGGCTCTTGCTCACCGACGATGCGTGGGCCACACAACGCGACGGCGGCACATGGACAGACCTCTTTGATGAGGAGGGCTGGACCAACCGCATCCCCATATTCGTTTGGCTCCTTCTTGTTGAAGCAATCATGCTCGCAACCCTGCCCCTGGCCGTAACCGCCTTCCGCTGGCTCCCTGACCGGGGCGTGGTGTTAGCGCGGCCTCTAGGCATTCTCCTGGTTGGCTACATTACATGGCTGGGCGCAAGCCTTGGGTGGTGGACGTTCAGCCGGGGAAGCATCGTGGGAGCGCTTCTCATGGTGGCCTTAATCTCTGGATTGCTCTTCCTGGTAAAACGCCGCGAGCTTCTAGCACTGGCCCGGGCCCACTGGCGTTACCTTGTCACAGTGGAGACCCTCTTTCTCCTGGCTTTCCTCGTCTTCGTGGCCATCCGTGCCGCCAACCCTGACCTCTGGCACCCGTGGCGCGGCGGTGAGAAGCCCATGGACTTCACGTACCTGGCCGCCATAGTCAAATCCACCACCATGCCGCCTTACGACCCGTGGTATGCCGGTGGGTACATCAACTACTACTACTTCGGCCTCTATTTGGTAGCGACCCTCATAAAAGCGACGGGCATCGTACCGGCGATTGCCTACAACCTTGCAGTGCCGCTCCTTTTTGCCATCACGCTCACTGCCGCCTTCAGCATCACCTTTAACCTGGCTGAAGCCTTCCGGCAGCGTAGCTACCCTCACCTGTCCGTGAAAGGCCCCCTGCTTGCGGGCGCAGCAGCCGCCATGATGGCCGTCGTGCTCGGTAACCTGGATGGCGCAGCGCAACTGCTCCAAGGCGCTTGGCGGTGGTCAAACGGGGAGGGCTTCCCCGCGTTCGACTTCTGGCGCAGTAGCCGCCTCATGCCAGGGCAGATAGCCATCACGGAATTCCCCTTCTGGACGTTCCTATTCGCAGACCTCCATGCCCACCTCATCGTCATCCCCTTCACCCTTCTGGCCCTGGGACTGGCGCTCAACGTAGTGCTTGGCGCAGGTCAGGGTGGATGGCTTGGGAAACGACTCAATTTCCTCTTCCTTGCGTTGGGCATTGGCTCCCTTGCAGCCATCAACACCTGGGAAGTTCCTACCTACTGGGGCATAGGCGTGGCTGCGGGCGGCATTGCCGTTCTCACCCAAGCCAAACGCCCACAGTGGTCACACTTACGTAAATGGCTCATCTGGTCAGCATTCCTCATAGGGCTGGGCTACCTCCTTTTCCTCCCGTTCCACTCAGCTTACGAGGCGCCATCGGGAGGGCTGAAGCTCAGCCAATGGCGGACCGTCTTCTGGCACTACATGGGCATCCACGGACTGATGTTCTTCATTGTTGGCTCGTGGCTTGTCGTTGAGTGGTACAGGAAAGGGACACCGTGGAGGCAACTGCGGCCTTCCGGCTCCGTCGCAGTCGCTGAAGGAGAGTTTCAGGAGAAACGGCCCTGGCCCATAAACCCCACCATCATCACGGTGGCATTGGCAGTCGTGTTTGCCACGGGTATGGCCCTGGCCGGGTGGGAGACTGTGGGAGTCCTCCTCATCTTTCTACTTGCCGTGGGGATTCTCATACGCTGGTGGGTCATCAACAGAGAGCGTCCAGACGCACCGGTCAACCTCTTCCTGTTGCTTATGGTGCTGATGGCCCTGGGCATTGGCGTTGGCGTTGATTTCATCACCGTGGGGAATGACATAGACCGGATGAACACGGTCTTCAAGTTCTACCTCCAGGCGTGGGTCCTCTTCAGCATCCTGAGCGGCGTCGCGCTCTGGCACCTCTGGGCTTCCGGTGCGCTACGCTGGAGAGGTTCCCGGACGTTGGCATCTCGCTCATGGCTAGGGTTCGTTGCAGTTTTGGTCATCTGCGTCAGCGTATTCCCGCTCCTTGGCACCAGGGCACGCCTGGCTGACCGGTTCCAGGTCCTTCCTCTGACCCTAAACGGCGCAGCCTACCAGGCCACTGCCATCTACTTTGACCCCGGACCCTCCAACCGGGGAACTGACCCCAACGCAGAATTTGCCCTAGCGGATGATGCCGCCGCCCTAGCCTTCATGCGAGAGAACATAGCCGGGTCACCTGTTGTCCTTGAAGCGGTAACTAGCCAGTACCGCTGGACTCCGCGAGTGGCCAAGTACACCGGCCTCCCCGTAGTGGTTGGCTGGGAATTCCACCAGACTCAGCAACGGGACCAGTACCAGGATGCGGTGCGACAACGGACCAGAGACGTTAACAGCATGTACACCACCACCAGCGAGTCCCACTTCATGGATCTCATCCGGCTGTATGAGGTCGAGTACATATACGTGGGCCCTGTGGAGCGACTTTACTACTCAAAGGATGGCGTTCCGGTAGAGGGCATGAGTAAGTTCGACAGTATGGTCGGGGTTGAGCTTTCCCTGTTCTATGAAAGCCCGCAAGTCCGCGTCTACCAGGTCGTTAACAGCACCACGGACCCGTCCGGCGCTTTGCAGGACAACGGAACGGGTGCTAGCATGATTTCAGGCCAAGAGCCAGGAGCTAACAGCGTGATAGAAAACCTCCGTGACATATTCTTCATCCTCTTCTCTGGACTGGGCATCGTGGCCATCTTGGCCATCCTCGTCATCACCTACGGACTCTACAACAAGGTCAAAGGGCTCATAGAGTCCATCCAAGACATCTTGGAAAACGTGCGTGAACTTACGGAAACTGCCGTGGAAGACGTAGCGAAGCCACTGGCCGGAAGCGCATCCATCTGGTCGATTGCTGGCGGGGTTTTAGGCCTCGTGACGGGCTTTGGCAAGCGCCGCAAGAGCCGTGATGACAAGCGCAAAGATAGAGATAAGGACCGCGACAAAGGAAAGGGCAAAGACCGCAAACGCCGCTAAGTCTGGGCCTCTACGAAGGCAGCGTATAGCGCGGGTATGAGCCAAAGATCTTGAGCAACGAGGTCGCTTTCCCCAAATTTGTCAGCGCCTCTTTGACCACCGGGTCTTCACGGTGGCCTTCCAAGTCCACAAGGAAGTAATACTGCCCCAAGCCCATCCGCGTGGGCCGTGATTCTACCTTGCTCAAATTAACGTTCCGCTGTGCAAACTCCCCCATGGCCCAATAAAGCTGGCCCGGCTTGTCTGCTGCAAATGAAAAGCAGATAGACGTCTTGTCTCTGCCCGTTGGGGCGTGGTCTGCCTTGGCCAACACCACAAATCGTGTCACGTTATTCGGGTTGTCCTGCACGCCCTCTTCAACTACCTCAGCGCCAGTAAGCTCCGCCGCCCTGCGGTTGGAGATAGCGGCTGCCGGCGTGGGGCTGTCCAAGGCTTGTTGCACTGCAGCAGCAGTGCTCAGGGAAGCAGCCACCTCAGCGTTTGGAAACTTCCGCTCCAAATATTCACGGCACTGCCCAAGGGCCTGCGGGTGGGAATAGACCCTAGTGATGGCTCCCAGGTCCGTGCCCGGTTTCATCACCAGGCAATGGCTGATGGGAATGGCTATCTCCTGCGTTATGCGGAGGCCATCTCCATGGATCAACAAATCAAGGGTATCCGTCACCGCGCCTTGGAGGCTGTTCTCAATGGGGAATACGCCCTGCTCAGCACTGCCATCTAAGACAGCCCTGGCTATGGCGGGGATAGTAGGACAGGGCACAAGCGTCGCGTCCGGCCGGTACTGTCTCGCAGCCTCTTCCGTAAACGTGCCTGCGGGGCCCAAATATGCCAGCGTAATAGGGGTAGTCATTGTTTCTTGGCAGGGAGGGTCTACCCTCCACAACTGCTTTACTCCAAACTAGCGGTGCCGCACCCGTTCCAAGGCGTCCTCTTGGCCGGCCACAACCAGGATGTCTCCAGCCATGATGTGCTCACCGCCGTTGGGCATAAGTATGGACTCACGCCCCCGCCTGATGGCAACGACTGCAGCCCCGTTACTATCGTCGTCCAGCGTGAGCCCTGCCTCTCGTAGGTTTTTTCCTACCATGTCTTGAGTCACACTCAGCTTGCTGAAACCATACCCGGCAGTGAGTTCCATGTACTCCAGAACGTCACGTTGAAAGAGGCTGTGGGCTGCCCGGATGGCCGTTTCCTGTTCCGGGTACACCACGCGGTCAGCACCCACGGCCTGCAGGGTCTTCCCGTGCAAGTCACTCGTGGCCCTGGCAATCACCTGTGGCACCTGGAATTGTTGCTTGAGGAGCACAGTGGTCAGGACACTGGACTGCACGTCCGTACCAATAGCCACAACAGCAGTATCAAAATGCTGAATGCCCACTTCTTCAAGGAGTTCGGGGGAGGTGGCATCACCCGTCACGGCGTACGTGACCTGGCCCATCAGGTTTTGCACCAATTGTTCGTCGCGGTCCGCAATCAGCACGTCATGGCCTATGCGGTACAACTCTTTGGCAATCGTACTGCCGAACCGGCCCATCCCTATTACTGCGACTTGGTGTGCCACCGAGCATCTCCTAAAGCTAGCCTATTCTAACCCTTTCCTGTGCGTACCGGTAGACAGCGCGGTGCTCTCGTAAGGCCAACCCCAACACAATGGTGAGCGGCCCCAACCTGCCAACGTACATGAGCGCCGTAATCAGCAATTTGCCTTCGGTAGTCAAATCGCTCGTGATGCCCGTGGAAAGGCCGGTGGTACCTAATGCCGATACCGATTCAAACAGAAGGTCTATGAACAAAAATTGTCCTGAGTCAATGTTTTGCCGCTCCGTTATCATCAGGGCCAGCAGAAATCCCAGAAGTGTGAGCCCAACCAGCAGGACCAAGGCCATTGCTCTTGCCACTTGTTCATAAGCCAACTCCCGGCGGAATACCTCTGGGTGCGGCCGTCCTCTAAGCGAAGCGACCGCCGCGGCCAACAGTACCATCATCGTGTTGACCTTTACCCCTCCCGCCGTGGAGCCCGAGGCTCCACCAATGAACATGAGCAACATGAATACCAGGTTTGTGGGCATACGGGTAGCGCTAAAGTCCACCGTGCTGAACCCGGCCGTCCGCGCTGTGAGGGACTGGAAAAGAGAGTCAATAATTTGGTCTACCCTATCTACATCACCCAGCGTTGCGGGGTTTCCCTGCTCTATGAAGAACAGAGCCATCCCACCCAGTAGGGATAAGGCCAGGGTGCCTACTAAGACCAAGCGCGTATCCAAGCTCCACCGGCTCATCCGCTGACGCCTGGCCAGCTCCGCAATAACGCTGAAGCTCAGCGCCCCCAGTAAAACAAGCATGCCAATGGTTACAATAATGAACCGGTCCAGCCTAAGCCCAATCAAACTTTCAGAGTCAGGGAATATGACAAACCCCGCATTGTTGAAGCCTGAGATGGCGTGAAACACTGAATACCAGATGGCCTCTCCTGTGGGTAAAAGCGTAACCAGGCGAGCCAACAAGACTAGCGACCCAACAATTTGGATAGCCGTTGCAAGGAAGAGCACTCGTTTAACAATGCTGGTCACACTGCCCAGCGTCGTTGCGCCCACGGACTCCCTCATCACAATACGGCCCGGCAACGTTAGGCGTCGTCCTATCACCACCAGCAAAATTGTCCCTGCCGTCATGATTCCCAGTCCGCCCAGGTACATCAACCCAGCCAACACTGCTTGCCCGAAACCCGTCCAATACGTGGCGCTGTCCACAACCACCAACCCTGTCACGCAAGCAGCAGAGGTCGCAGTAAACAACGCCGTGAGTAATGGCGTCGCCCCGGGCTGGGTACTGGCGATAGGCAACCAGAGGAGGACGGTCCCGCCTCCAATGAGGATGGCAAACCCTCCAGCCAAAAGGAACGTGGTAGTAGCGGAAAAGGGCAACGATGCTTTGCGCTGTCTCGCATGGACACGCTGTACTTTTTGCCAGCCAGGGCTACGGATAATCGCATCGCCGCGTCGGCGGCGCAACCACCCCATCATGAGGCGCCGCCTTGGAGCATGCAGAATTCAAAAGAGCCAAGGCTCATTACTGATTTATGCGTATATCCCTGAGAAGCGTCGTGTCGTTTAGGGGTGCGGCCATACAGGTCGGCGGCGCGAGCTTGGCAAGGATTAGGTAGACCGTTCATTACCGTTTGGCCTGTACCTCATCCTCAGATTTGGGACAGTGGATGCACGAAGAACAGGGCTCCGTTCCTAATGTTCCATCAAAGTCTCTTTTCCAGTCTATTTCGCTACTCGGCCCGCTACAACCCTTTAACTCGACCAGAATGCCGCTAGGGTTGCATTCAGAAGCTAGGTAGTGTATCAATCCCCATTAGTCAGTAGCGGTCAGCGGAGTGCCTACCACGTGAGTGCGGCCACAGGCCATACCAACTCGCCTGTGTCATGCTATTGACCGCCAAATTTAGTAGACAAACTACGACAAAAGGGCGTGTTACCATTCCCTGCATAACGGCAACTATGTACCTCGAGGAGAAGCAGCGTGACCACGCAAACTGCGACCCCCATGCTCAAGGTGGAAAACCTAGTCAAGACCTATAAGACTGACTACGGTGATGTCCAGGCAGTCAGGGGCGTCAATTTCGAAGTTGGTGTAGGCGAGGTGGTGACGTTACTGGGCCCTAGCGGTTGTGGCAAGACCACTACCTTGCGCTGCGTGGCTGGCCTGGAACGCCCTGACGGCGGTTCCATCTCCATAGACAATGAGCGTGTCTATTCAGACACAGGTAAACACACCTCAACCCACATCCGGCCTATAGCCATGGTCTTTCAGTCCTACGCCATTTGGCCGCACATGTCCGTATTCGAAAATGTTGCCTACCCCTTGAAAGTTGGCAAGGTCAAATTCAGCAAAAGCGACATCCATGACCGCGTTTCCCAGGCCCTAGCCATGGTCCGTATCCCGGAGCTGGCGGACCGGAGCGCAACCATGCTCAGTGGGGGACAGCAGCAGCGGGTGGCTGTTGCGCGGGCCCTGGTCAAAGAGCCCAAGCTGCTGTTGCTTGATGAGCCCCTGAGTAACCTGGACGCCAAGCTTAGGGAAGACATGCGGCTGGAGTTCAAGGAACTATTCAGCCGCACAGGCATCTCCGCCATCTACGTGACCCATGATCTCCTAGAGGCCCTAGTCTTATCGGACAAAGTCATCGTTATGAACCATGGTGACATTGCCCAAGAGGGCACGCCCCGGGAAGTCTACTCGCAGCCTCGAGACCAGTTTGTGGCAGACTTCATGGGCGCGGGGAACCTAGTCCCCGGAGAGATTACGGACATTACTGCGGACAGAGTCAGCATGACTGTGGGCTTCGGCACGCTGGTGGCTCCGCTGATACCTGGCATCAAGGCTGGAGACAAGGTCACCATCGCTATTCGCCCTGAAAGTGTTTTCCTGAGCGACTCCGCAGCCGCTCAGGGTGGCCCCTCCTTCGAATGCTCTGTGACCACAGAAGCCTTCCTGGGCAACCACATGGAGTACCTCATCAAACTCGGTGAGCAGCCCTTACGAGTCCGGTCCCAGAACATCAACGAAGAGACCCTCCACCAAAGCGGCTCAACAGTCTATGCTCAGATACCTCCTGACGCCTGCATAATCATCCCAACAGACGTCACGGCTGAGTCCACGCCTGATGCCATAGAGCAACCAGAAAAACCTTAACTTCAAGTCGCAATCAATCTGCCGTAACGAAGAAGGCCCTCTCCCGTATGGGAGAGGGCCTTCTTCATGCTCTTATGCAATCAGTCCTTACCGGTAAACTGCAGCCGTCTTTGACGAATTGAACAGATGCGACTCCACGAAGTTGGTGTAGGAAGGCTTCATGTTCAATTCAAACATGGCCCCAGCCAAGCACACCCAGTTCAGCACTTCTGGTTGCCCGTTGTACTCAATCTCTTCCAGCGTCAGCTTGCTCCAGAGGTCAAAGTCACCGTCCCGCAAGGCATTAAACAGCCTCCGGTCAGCCTCTGAATCTGGGTAGAGGTAATCATGTTTTGGCGTCAGAAATGCGTGAGACCATGAGGATGAGGCCAGCAGGCATACGCGCCAAGGGCTTGCCTTGAACACCCGCGCAACGGCCCTCCCAAGCGCAAAGCAACGCGCCGGTGATGGCGATGGCATCCCTTCGTACTTATCCTGCACCGTCGGACCGCCCTGGGTGAACACATTCCGTCCGTAGCAATTCACCTGCAACGGGACAATGGGGTACGGGAATCCTACTTTGTCATAGTCCAAGTAGACAGGCACACGACTGAAAGCATGGCCCAATTCACTCACATGATTGAACTTGTAGGAGTAGGAGATATCAAACCCTTCAGCTAGAAGGTTCTTAACCAGGTACTTACCTGCCTCACTGTGTACCTTGATGTTGAAGGTTGCATCCGGGCCTTCACCGCGTACATTCTTGGGGTTCTCCACACCTCTGTTGCCCATGGAGGTAAAGGGGTGAACCTCACTCTCCTCCATCAAGAAAACGGCAAAGGGAGGGATTAAGTCTTCCCTGAAATTCTCATACTGGTCATCACCCCATACCATCACCAGGTCGGGCTTGAATTCGTCAATCTCTTTCCTGACTCGCAGGAGGTCGTCTTTCAGAGCTTTGCGGTGGGCCTGGGCCGCAGTGTGGCCTTCATCGTTGCCCCATTCCTGTTGCATCAACTCAGGCCACGCGCTGGGGTCTTTAAGGTGTTCTGGAAAGCCCGGCCGCCTCAGCGTGCGCCAAAGCGTCGCCAATATGAACTCATCGGGATACAGCGTACCCGGGTAATGAGTGATTCCCGCGCCCATGACTTCGCCCATGATCTCACCCCTCTGTTCCAAGCCTTGTGGGCGGCATTCTACTGCGTTTCTGCCAATTTGAGCCAGTGATACACTGCTGCTCATGAGCGCTGGATTTTTGACCGCCAACAACCTCCACAAGAATTTCAACGGCGTCCAGGCCGTTGACGGCGTCTCTTTTACCATCAACCGGCAGGAAATCTTTGGGCTGCTGGGTCCCAACGGCGCGGGCAAGACCACTACCATCCGCATGCTCTCCACCGTGCTCACGCCTGACACTGGCGACGTTGAGGTGGACGGCCACTCCGTCCAGCGCGAAAGCAACCAGGTCCGCAAGCTCATAGGCGTATGCCCCCAAGACTTGGCCCTCTACGAGGAGCTTTCCGCCATGGACAACCTGATGTTCTTTGGCAGGATGGCCGGGTTGCCTAGCAGGGAGGCTAAAGACCGTGCCTCAGAGAACCTCACGCTTGTGGGGCTCCAAGACCGGGCAAAAGACACCGTGGACAAATTCTCTGGTGGCATGAAGCGAAGGGTCAACCTGGCCATTGCCCTCATGAACCGGCCTGCACTTCTATTCCTTGATGAACCAACAGTGGGCATTGACCCCCAGTCCCGCAACCACATCTTTGAAACCATTCTCCGCCTATGCGATGAAGGTATGACGGTCCTGTACACCACCCATTACATGGAAGAGGCGGACCGCCTCTGTGACAGGCTTGCCATCATGGACCACGGCCAAATCATTGCCCTTGGCACCCCCCTCGAACTGAAGTCCGGGATAGGGCAGCCTGACCACGTCACCCTTGAGGAAGTCTTTCTCAACCTCACCGGCCACAGCCTGCGGGACTGAGGTATGCTCCGCCCGTTATACATTGCGTTGTTGGAAGCCAAGCGATATCTCAAGGACCGCGGAGACCTTGGCTTCACCATCGCCCTGCCCATCGCCATTTTTGCACTCAGTTACGGCGCATTCTCCGGTAGTGAACAGTTCAATGCCACCGCCCATATCGTGGACCTTGACCGCGGCGTCATGGCCCAAGAGCTGCTGGCCCGGCTAGAAGCCGTGGACGGCCTCAGCCTTGAGTTCCGCACCTTGGCGGAAGCGGATGAGTCCCTGGATCGCTCCGGCATCCTATCCGCCATTGTCATACCGGAAGGCTTCACTCAAGGGCTCATATCTGGCCAAGGCTCCCAACTCCTCTTCAAGCAGCGCGGCGAAGGTGGCCAGGAAGGGCAAATCATCGCCAACATCGTCGCAGGGGTGGCCCAGGAGCTTGCAGGCGAGGTCGAGCTCCGCAGGGTAGTGCATGAAGCCCTGGAAGGCGTCGCTGTCTCCGACGAAGAGATTGACGCGACGGTCACTCGGCTCATTACAGAGGCTAGAGACGCGCCGCCGGTGCGTGTCACAGGGAACGCCATTGGCGGCGGCGGCAACGAAATTCTCAGCAGGATGCTCCCCGGCATTCTGACCATGTTTCTGCTGTTCTCCATCATGCAAAACTCGCAAGCCCTGGTGCTGGAGCGACGCACGGGCACCCTGGAACGTCTATTGACTACCCGTTTAACCATAAATCAACTATTTGCCGGAAAATTCCTTGCCGGAGTGAGCAGAGGAATGCTTCAGTCAGCCATTCTGCTGACGCTAGCCTTTGTCATCCTTCGGGTTGCAGGTATCTCAGCCTACGTACAGGTGATGATTTTTTCATTGCTGGTCACGGCCTCCGTCAGCGCTGTGGGCCTGGTCGTTGGTGCAGTGGCCAAGAACAGGGACCAGGCCACGTGGCCTGCCGTCTTTGTCACCATGTACATGACCGTCTTTGGTGGGACATTTTTCGCGATACAAGGGGGGTTCATCGGCGTCCTCAGCGGCTTGACGCTAAACAAGTACGCTATTGATGCCCTTGGTGCGCTCATTGAAGGGGAGACGCTTGCCCAGCAAGGACTTGAATCCCTTATCCTCGCTGGGGTCACAGTCGTGGGGCTGCTGCTCGCAAGAAGCCTGTTCAAGGCCTCTCAGGCGGGTGGCTGACCATGAGCCTTATCATCCGGCAGGCCATCCTTATAGCCGCCAAGGACACCAAGGTCTTCTTCAAGGACCGTTTTGCCCTAGCCTTCGCACTGCTATTCCCGTTCATGTTCGTGGTTGCGTTCTCGCTCATTTTGAGCGACGTAGGCCCGGAAGACGGAAAGCTGACCTTCACGGTGGCAACCCAGGAATCCCAGGGCGTCAGCCTTCAGATCATTGAGGCTCTTCAAGAATTACCTGAGGCCGAGATCCGCGTCATGGCCCATGGAGAAGCGCTGCAAGCGGTGGAGAACGAAGAACTCGACGGGTTCCTATCCTTCCCGGCGGACTTCACCCAGGATTTGATAAATGGCATACCCACGGAAGTTGAGGTCGTCGCCGGCCCTGATGCCCTGGGCACGCAAGCAGCCCTTCAAGGTATTGCGCGCGTTATTGCTAGCCGCATCACCAACACCCAGACAGCAGTCCGGGCCATCATGGAACTGCAAACAGCGGCAGGAGCGGACTCCGTTATTGGTGAGTTGCCCGAACTCCGCGACCTCATCGCCTTTGAGAATGAAAGCATCGGTGACATTGAACCCTTCAGCGCCGCCAATTTCACACTCCCCGGCTACCTGACCATGTTTGTCTTCTTTGCTGCGGCCATAGGCGCGGAGGCCATTGCCAGGGAGCGCCAGAACCAGACCCTGGAACGACTCATGTCCAACGGCATGCGGAGGAGTTCCTTCATTGCAGGGAAATACATGGCTGCCGCCTATAGAGGTCTTCTCCAGATAGCAATCATGTGGGGAGCTGGCATCTTGTTGTTCGGCATTAACTTGGGTGCGTCACCTGTTACCGTCATTCTCGTATCCGTCCTTATGGTGCTCACCTCCGCAGGTTTCGGCGTCATGCTAGCTGCGCTGGTGCGCACAGAGAAGGCTGCCTCCTCCGCAGCCGTGCTTGCCTCGCTAACACTAGCCCCAATCGGCGGTTCCTGGTGGCCCCTCTTCATCACTCCTGAATGGATGCAGAATCTGGGCAAGCTAACCCCCCATGGCTGGGCCAACACCGCCTTCAACAAGCTCATGCTCTTTGGCGCGGACTTCGGAGACGTCGTCGTGGAGATGGCAGCCCTAGCGCTCTTCGGTGTCGCCTTCATAGTCGTGGCGCTGTGGCGGTTCAAACTCTCCCTGGCCCACTGATACGCTTCTCTGCCCCTTGCTTTTCCTTCGTGTTAGCATGGGATGCTCGTATCACCCCTGCAAGGACTCTTTTTGCTGCCGTTTACTGGAATTGGCCAACGCGCCCGCCGCCTCTACTATGGCTGGTGGATTGTAGTAGCAACCTTTGTTATCCAGTTCATGAACGCATCCTTGCTCTTCCACTCCTTCGGAGCCTACTTCGAATACCTCCGGACTGACCTCAATGCCAGCCGCACCGCCATATCCGGCGCTTTCTCCATGGCCCGGATGGAAGAAGGCATGCTTGGCCCCCTCCAAGGCTGGCTAGTGACGCGGTTTGGCCCCAAGACGGTGGCCCGCGTGGGGGTAATCCTGTTTGGGAGTGGATTGATGCTGTTTAGCAGGGTGGACAGTGTCCTGCTTTATTACGCAGTCTTCCTTCTTATGGCCGTAGGCACCAGCATGGCGGGGTTCGTCACCCTCAATTCCACCATAGCTAACTGGTTCATCAAACGCAGGACCGTGGCCATGAGTTGGGGGCAGATGGGATTGCCCGTTGGAGGGCTGACCATCTCAGTCATCGCCTGGTCCCTGAGCACCTACGGCTGGCGGCCCACAGCCTTCGCATCGGGAATCGTCGCCATTCTCGTAGGATTTATCATGGCTGGCTTCTTGCGACGCACTCCCGAAGTCTACGGGCTTCTACCTGACGGAGCAAAGCCAGATAGCGCTCAAGCAGGGCTTGAACAAAGCGCGGTTCAGCGCTCATCAGCAGAAGAACCTCAATACACCCCATTCCAGGCTATGCGGGACCGTTCCTTCTGGCTCATCTCCGTAGGCCACGGCATGGCGCTCTTTGTAGTCTCTGTCATTATTGCCCACTTCATTCCTCATCTCCAGGAAGACTTGGGCTTGTCCTCTGTGCAAGCCACCGTGCCTTTCACCGTCATCATTGGCTCTTCCATCGCAGCCCAGTCTTTCATGGGGTTCGTGAGCGACAAATTCGAGAAGCGGTATATTGCAGCAGGATGCATGGTCACCCACTCCATAGCCATGCTGATCATAGCCTCCACCTCCAACCTTCCTCTCATCTACTTTGCAGGCATGCTCCATGGAGCGGCATGGGGCACCCGCGGACCACTCATGTCATCCATCAGGGCTGAGTACTTTGGCCGGAAGCACTTTGCAACCATCATCGGTTATTCCTCCATCATCGTGATGATTGGCGCAGTGGTTGGCCCTATCTTCTCAGGTCTCATGGCAGATAACCTTGGCAGCTATCGCCCCGGGTTCGCCATCTTGGGTGTTCTGACTGGCATTGGTTCCATTGCCTTCTTCTTTGCACGGCGGCCCATAAAGCTGCCACGTGCCCGTGGAGCCTAAGTCCTGCGGTTCACGTAGCCCATGTTACTATTACTGAGTAGCGACCTCTGAATCGGTTAGGTACCCCTTCTTTGGAAATTCCTCAACGTAAACAGCCCAAAGTTTTCTATGGCTGGTGGCTTGTACTGGGCGCTTTTGTGTCCCAGTTCACTCAGGCGCTGCTCGTCTTCCATTCCTTTGGCGCGTACTTCGAAATTTTACGCAAAGAATTCAACGCCAGTCGTGGAGCGGTAGCGGGCGTTTTCGCGTTAACGCGTCTTGAAAGTGGGCTGCTGGGGCCCTTTCAAGGTTGGCTCATTATGAAGCTGGGGCCAAAGAATTTGGCGCGCATTGGTGCAGTGCTTTTCGGCGGCGGCTTCATTGCCCTGAGTCAGGCTCCGTCACTCACTGCGTACTACGCTGCTTACTTCATCGTCTCCGTTGGCGCCAGCCTGTCAGGATTTCTCACCCTACAAACCGTTCTAGCAAACTGGTTCCTCAAGCGCCGGTCCCTGGCCTTCAGCCTTGGTCAGGCAGGTATGGGGCTTAGCGGACTATTTGTACCCGTGATTGCATGGTCACTGACCACCTACGGGTGGCGGCCTACAGCCTTCTATTCCGGCATCTTGGTTTTCGTAGTCACCATGCTTTTGGCACAGATTCTCAGGCTGAGCCCAGAGCCTTATGGCTATCTGCCCGACGGCGCCGCAATCACCCCAGCTGATGAAACAGACGCAGCGCGCGCATCGCAACGAGCCGCAGCCAATGACGGCTTCACCGTCAAGGAAGCCCTGCGGAACCGTTCCTTCTGGCTGATCTCCTTTGGCCACGCCATGGCCTTGTTCGTGGTTTCCGCCATAGCCGTCAACCTTGTCCCGCACCTTCAAGAGCAGCAGGGGCTCTCTCTGGTCAAGGCCTCTTCAATACTGGTGTTCATCACCGCCAGCGCCATGGTGGGGCAGCTCACGGGTGGCGTTATTGGAGACAGGTTTGAAAAGCGGTACATCGCAGCGGCCTGCATGGTGGCCCACACCGTAGGCATGATGACCATCGCCTTCTCCACCACGCTATTGCCGGTCACCATAGCCAGCGTCATCCACGGACTGGCATGGGGCACCAGAATGCCCATCATGTCTGCCATCAGGGCTGATTATTTTGGCCGCAAGAACTTCGCCACCATCATGGGTTACTCCTCAATGGTGGTCATGCTTGGGCAGATACTAGGGCCTATTTTCACCAGCGTCATGGCAGATAAATTTGGTACCTACCAAATTGGGTTTGTGAGCCTGGGCATGTTACCGCTCTTGGGCGCCGTGGCATTCTTGGCCGCCGTAAAGCCCAGCAAGCCCATACGGGCAACCTAGGCCAATTAGCTATGCGGCTGGTATGTTTGGATTACTGAATGATTGATTGGAAGTAACCGCGCCAGTCATCGGCTGAATTCGTGGAATATCCCTTACGGAAGAGCACGGTGCCCTGCGGGTCCATGGCCAGCTTGGTAGACTGCGTGCGGACTTCATAGTCCCTCAATATCTGAATGCCGCCTTCAGCCATGCCCCACGGAATATCGTTTTGCTGTCGGTACTCTTCCAGCACGTCGATAGTTTGGCCGGCACCAAAGCCGACACCTATAAGTGTTACGTCATCTTCATATTCAGGGTAGACCGTCTTGAGCGTCCGAAACTCGGCGCGACAGACTGCTCACCAAGTAGCAAAGAAGTAGAGCAACACCGGCTTGCCTGCTGCTAGCAACGCCGCTTGGTCCACGGTACTTCCATCAGCCAGCGTCAACGTAAAGTCTGGGGCTGAGTCGCCCACATCCACGCCAACCTGTTGTGCTAACCCTTGGGGTGGCGTGGTCGCTTCGCTGGTACAGCCTACGGCCGCAAGCACCATGACGCTCGCCAAGACAAACCACGCTTTCTGCAACCTCACCGTGAACACGAGCTCCTTGCGTCTACAATTCTGCCTACAACCAACTATACGCAGGCCAGAGCACGGAGGATGTAACGCTTAAAGAATTGGGAGGTACCGCTTAATCTCATAATCAGTGACCGCAGCAGAGTACCGATCCCATTCAATTTTCTTGTTCTGGATGAATTTTTCAAACGTGTACTCACCCAGTGCCTTTCTGAGTAGAGCGCTCCCCTCCGCCAACTCTATGGCTTCATAGAGGCTACGCGGCAGCTTCTGAATGCCAGCTGCCGCACGCTCATCATCATTCATCGCGGCCACATCCACGCTGGCTGGAGGAACAGGCGCATACCCCTGCTCAATTCCCTCCAGTCCCGCTGACATCATGACCGAAAAGGCCAGGTAGGGGTTACACGTTGGGTCCGCTCCCCGGTACTCAATACGAGCAGAGGACTCTTTGCCCTCACGGAAGGCCGGCACCCGGATCAGGTCAGATCGGTTCACCACCGCCCAGGAGATGTGCACCGGCGCCTCAAAGCCAGGGACAAGCCGCTTGTAGGAGTTCACCCACTGGCAGCAGACACACGTTATCTCTCCCGCGTGCCGCAACAGCCCTGCAACGTATTGATATGCAGTACTGGAGAGCTTGTGCTCGTCGGAGGGATCGTAAAAGACGTTGGTATCACCCTTGAACAGCGACTGGTTGGTGTGCATGCCGTTGCCATTTT
This sequence comes from Dehalococcoidia bacterium, assembly GCA_963693605.1. Classification (GTDB taxonomy): domain Bacteria; phylum Chloroflexota; class Dehalococcoidia; order Lucifugimonadales; family Australimonadaceae; genus JAQBVZ01. The sequence goes on from CAVOAJ010000005.1 coordinate 16,407, forward strand.
CATCAGCCCTGGGCTTGGGCATGAATGTAGCATAGGCTCCGTGCTTCATAGCCACTTCCTTGACCACCAGCCGGTAGGTCATCACCGCGTCCGCCATGGTCAGCGCATCCGTATTGCGCAGGTCAATCTCATGTTGGCTTGTAGCCACCTCGTGGTGGCTGTACTCCACGGGGATGCCCATTTCCTCCAGCGTTAGCACCGTCTCACGACGTAGGTCAGTAGCCGTGTCCAGTGGCGTCAGGTCAAAGTATCCGCCATGGTCTAGGGGCTCTGTGGACTCAGAATTTTTAAAGTAGAAGTGCTCCATCTCAGGGGCCACCTGAAACGTATACCCCAGATCCGCTGCCCGTTGAAGGTTTTGCTTTAAAACGTAGCGGGGGTCACCCTCAAAGGGCTGTCCATTGGGTAGCAGGATGTCACAGAACATCCGCGCCACCGCGTTCTGCCGTGGACGCCATGGGAGAATGCTGAACGTATTGGGGTCCGGCATCGCCACCATGTCGTTCTCGTCAACACGGGCAAACCCTGCGATGGACGAGCCATCAAAGGCCATGCCATGCTCCAAAGCACCTTCCAACTCAGCCACAGTGATGGCAAATCCTTTGAGGCTGCCAAGAATATCCGTAAACCAAAGCCGGATGAATTTGACATCATTTTCTTTAGCTGCACGGAGGACGTACTCCCGTGCATCATCCCGTCCATTCATTATCACCGCTCCCCCGGTCAGCCATGGAGGCTGACCCTATGCCCTTTCCCGCCTAGCGACAGAGAGCGGGCCCCAAAGGTCCCGCTCTCTTCATTACCTTACTTGAAAGCCGCTCTCACCCTATCTACGCATCGAAACTGAGGAAGAACTCGTAGGGATGCGGGCGCTGCCGTATCTCGTCCACTTGCGTCTCACGCGTGAAGGAGATGTAGGCGTCAATTAAGTCCTTCGTGAACACGCCGCCCTCCAAAAGGAACTCATGGTCCTCTTCCAGAGCATCCAACGCGCCTTCTATGCTGGTTGGCACGTGCTTGAGCTTGGCCAACTGTTCTTCTGACGCACTGAACAGGTCAAAGTCTATGGGCTCGCCGGGACTGAGCTTCTTTTTTATGCCGTCCAAACCGGCCATCAACATGGCTGAGAAAGCCAGGTAGGGGTTAGCAGTGGGGTCTGGGGGACGGAATTCCACGCGCTTCGCCTTAGGGTTTGAAAAGTACATGGGAATCCGGGCAGCCGCGCTGCGGTTCCGCGCAGAGAGCGCAAGTATCGTCGGTGCCTCAAAGCCAGGCACCAACCGCTTGTAAGAGTTGGATGATGGTGCCGCAAAGGCCATCAGCGCACGTCCGTGGGCCAAAATGCCGCCAATGTAGTTGAGCGCAAGCTCACTCATGCCCGCATATCCGTCGCCCGCAAACAGCGGCTCACCGTTCTTCCAGATGCTCTGGTGGCAGTGCATGCCGCTGCCGTTGTCATTGAACAATGGCTTGGGCATGAACGTCGCCACCTTGCCCTCTCGGCGCGCCACGTTCTTGACCACATACTTGTATGCCATGACGCTGTCCGCCATCTTCACCAGCTCATCGAATCGCATGTCAATCTCGCCCTGCGCTGCGGTGGCCACTTCATGGTGGTGCTTTTCCACAACAATGCCGTACTTGGTCATCTCCCGTGACATTTCACTCCGCATGTCTTGGTAGGTGTCTACGGGAGGGACGGGGAAATAGCCTTCCTTGTGGCGAGGCTTCATGCCAAGGTTGGGGCCATCCCCAAAGATGTTGGTAGAAAGTCCGCTGTTCCAGATGCCTTCCTCGGAATCGACTTCATAGGAAGCAGAGTTTGTGGTCTGCTCAAAACTCACGTTGTCAAAGACAAAGAACTCCAGTTCAGGACCCCAGTAGGACACATCACCCACGCCGGAGTCCTTGAGGTGCTGCGTCGCCTTCAGGGCCACAAACCGGGGGTCACGAGAGTACGCCTCACCAGTCATGGGGTCTCGCACATCCGCAATGATGCTTACCGTGCTCTCCATAAAGGAGTCCACCATGGCCGTGTCGGCCACCGGCATCAGCAACATGTCTGATTCGTTGATGACTTGGAATCCACGAATGCTTGACCCATCGAACCCCGTGCCTTGGGTGAACAGCGCGTCGTCCACCTCACTGATGGGCACTGACACGTGCTGCCAGGTTCCTGGCAAGTCCGTGAATTTGATGTCCAGCATGTCACAGTCGTTGTCTTGCATCAGCTTGAGGACAGATTGACTCTCATTGGCCATTTTGGGTTCTCCTCCCTGTGAATCGCGGCATGGAATCAGCGTGAAAAAGCTTGGGCCGCCTGAGCGCTAGCATGCCAGGGCAGTGATATGCGCTTGCCCTATCATGCCACGCCAAGAGCCGCCGTGGTTATCAAAATTGTTACGTGATTGTAAACATATGACAGTGCCGTAAGCACTCTTACTCTGCTAACGTCAGTTGTCCCAATGCACTTTGGGCCGCTGCCAGCCGGGCCACCGGCACCCTGAAAGGTGAGGCACTGACATAGTTCAGCCCCAAGCTGTGGCAGAAGGCAATGCTCTTGGGATCGCCGCCATGCTCTCCGCAGATGCCTATCTCCAGCCCAGGGTTGGCAGCGCGACCCTCATCAACCGCTATCTGCATCAACCGCCCAACCCCTTTGGTGTCCAGGGTCGTGAAGGGGTCCACGGGCACCACCTCACGCTCCACGTACTCCCGTAAGAACTTCACCTCGGCGTCGTCACGACTGTAGGCAAAGGTCATCTGGGTCAGGTCATTGGAGCCAAAGCTGAAGAACTGCGCCACGGACGCAATTTCACCTGCGGTAAGCGCTGCCCTGGGCACTTCAATCATGGTGCCGAACTTGTGCGAGAGGTCAACGTTGAACGACACACGCGTGGTCTCCGCAACCCTTTCCAATCGGTCGTGGAGGAAGTGCAGTTCGTTCACGTGGGATACCACGGGAATCATAATTTCGGGATGGACAGCATGGCCCTCTTTGGTCAATTGTGCTGCTGCGCTCACAATAGCGCGCACCTGCATCTCATAGATCTCCGGCATGGTCACGCCAACGCGGCAACCACGGTGCCCCATCATGGGGTTAATCTCTATAAGCTCCTCAACCACATCTCGGATACGCTTCTTTTCTTCAAGTTCATCGCCACTTGCCCCGGTAGCTTCAAGCACCGCCACTTCCTTCACCAAGTCCACGTATCGGGGCAAGAACTCGTGGAGAGGGGCGTCCAATAACCTGATGACCACCGGAAGCCCTTCCATCGCCAGAAGAATGCCGTAGAAATCCTCTGTCTGAAACGCTTCCAGCTTTGTCAGTTCTTCATTGAACGCCTTGACCACTTCAGACGACGCCAGTGTCGCCTTAGTTTCACTCAAGAGTGCATTCAATCGTTCAAGCTCCGTGGCAGGTGCCTTTTCCAGCGTTGAGGTCAGTTGCTCAACATTACGCAGCAAGCGAGAGGCTTCAGTACCTACCGTCAGGAGCCGCTGGATATGAGGCAGCCGTTCCTCAGCAAAGAACATATGCTCAGTCCGGCAGAGGCCAATACCTTCAGCGCCATACGCGCGGGCCTCCTTGGCCTGTTCCGGCGTGTCCGCGTTTGCCCAAACTTTGAGCGTCCTAGCCTCATCCGCCCAGCTAAGCAGCGTGTTGAGTTCCGTCAGCTCTGCCGGGTTGGGTGAAAACGTTGCAACGCTGCCGACGAACACCTCGCCGGTTGCACCGTCCACGCTGATAATGTCGCCTTCTTTAATGGTCGTGCCGTTGGCCGTGGCCGTGCGGGCTTCCAGGTCCACGTGGAGTTCTTCACAACCCACAACGCAAGGCTTCCCAAGGCCCCGGGTAACAACAGCCGCGTGGCTGGTCATACCGCCCCGGCTGGTGAGAACGCCCTGTGCCTTGATGATGCCGTGTACGTCGTCAGGACTCGTCTCCGGCCTGACCAAAATCACCTTCTGGCCTCGCTCAGCCATGGCTACCGCAGTGTTTGGGTCCATAGCTGCCGCGCCCGTTGCCGCTCCCGGTGAGGCGCCCAGCCCTTGGGCCAGCCGCGTACCGTCCTCCAACGCCTTGGCCTTGGCCTCAACGTCAAAGCGAGGAAGCAAGACCTGGGCAATCTCATCAGGGACCACCCGGCCAATACCCTCCTCCTGGGTGATCACGCCCTCACGCGCAAGGTCAACCGCAATCTTCACGGCCGATGCCGCTGTACGTTTTGCCGTCCGAGTCTGCAAGATGAAGAGCTTGCCGTTCTCCATCGTAAACTCAATGTCCTGCACCTCACGATAGTGGGCCTCAAGGCTGCGGGCCTTCTCCTCCAACTGTCGGTAGAGGTCAGGGACGTCCTGCTGCAAAGAGAGAATGGATTGCGTATTGCGGATGCCTGCCACCACGTCCTCACCCTGGGCGTTGACCAGGAAGTCGCCATACAGCGCCTTCTCCCCAGTAGCAGGGTTACGAGTGAACATCACGCCGGTGCCGCTGTTTGGTCCCAAGTTGCCAAAGACCATGCCCATTACAACGCAAGCAGTGCCCATGTCATGGGAGATGCCGTAGTGCTGGCGGTAGGTTGTGGCCCTGGGATTGTTCCAACTGGAGAACACCGCTTGGACCGCATCACGAAGCTGGTCCCAGGGATCCTGCGGTACAGGGTGTCCTGCGATCTCCTTCACCACACCCTGGAAGTTGCCAATCAACTCCCTGAGGGCGTCAGGCTGAAGTTCATAGTCAAACTTGAGGTTTCGCTTTTCCTTGGCCTGGTCCAATAGCGACTCGAACTTGTCCTTTTCGATACCCAGCACAATGTTGGCAAACCCTTGGATAAAGCGGCGGTACGCATCAAGTGCGGGGCGTTCATCGCCCATGAGCTTGGCCATCCCCAGCACCGTCACATCATTCGTGCCAAGGTTCAGCACGGTGTCCATCATTCCCGGCATGGAAATGGGCGCACCGGAGCGCACCGAAATTATCAGCGGGTTGTCTTTGCCGCCGAATTCCTTGCCACTCTCCGCCTCCAGATGATGCATGCTCTGAGCAATGGTGTCCCAAAGCCCGTCAGGGAATTTGCGGCCCAGCTCGTAGTACTTCAGGCAGGCTTCCGTAGTGATTACAAAGCCCGGCGGCACAGGTATGCCTATGCGGGCCATTTCGCTCACTCCGGCACCCTTGCCGCCAAGTAACTGCGACATGGACGCATTGCCTTCTTCCAGGCGGTACACTAGCTTTCCGCCTGTCGTAGTCGCCATATCCCGTCCCTCCCCTTGCGTGCCCAATCGCCGGAGAAAAGCGCCACCGAAAGGGGGCCTTCCCCACCACATCATCACACAAATAGTAACTTGAGAACCGCGCGCACGAATCAGGGTGGATTTATAGCACTTCCGGCCCACTCCTTACAACACGCGGACAACCCCCTTACAGTCGTGGCTTCCACAGCATCTCATCCACAGCCACTTCCTTCTAATCACTAATCCACCGTTCACGCTCCACATTCCGTCGAATTGCCGTCTTTACGAGACTGCTTTTAGGGTCTGGCGCGTGCGTCACCGGGTTACATCCAAACCGACCGTTGCAACTCACAACCAGGCCTTGTTAGGCCTCCCGTACAGCAAGCTATGGCATTGAATATCTAGGAACGAAACTGATCTTCGTGAGGTCTCAACCGTCGTGCGGTTTCCCTGTACAACCACTGCCGCAGCAGCCTGCCGTTAGTTGTGGCGGCTCTCTCATATGGAGCGGGGCGGTGGCGGCGGGGAAATCTTGTAGTCACCCTGGTACTCAGGCGGAAGCAGCGCGGCTATTCTCCCCATAATCATGTCTGTAAATGATTGCAACACCTCCCGGGGCGCCTGTCCCTCTATCTGTGGGAGAGAGTAAGCCTCACCAATGACCACCTTAAGCCGATGGAACGGGAAGGCTATGCGTATAAACCCCTGGACGTGCTCTGTTCCCGTGATAGCGACGGGAATGATAGACGCACCGCTTTTCTGAGCCAGGTACGCAGCGCCCACTTCTGCTTTTCTGAGGCCGCCCTTGCCTCTGGTGCCTTCAGGAAACACCGCCAACACCTTGCCCCTGTCCAGCAAATCAAGCGCCCAATGGACAGCGTCCACGTCCCGCTTGTCTCTGCTCACCGGGTAGACGTGAAAGCTACGAAGCAGGTAGCTGACCACTGGATTCGCAAACAAACTCCGCTTTCCCATGTAGAACAGCGGCCTGTTGAACGCCGTTGTCAGAAGCGGAGGGTCTGCATAGCTCTGGTGGTTGGGCGTCACTATCAGCGACCCAAAAGGCGGAATGTTCTCTGCGCCCACAATCTCCACGCGGCCAAAGGTGCGCATGAACAGAATGGCCATCAGCCGGCCAAATTTGTACCAAAAATCCATCGCTAGTCCGCTCCTGCTAATTCAAGGATTCGCGTAACGACCTGCTCCACGCTGAGGCCATCCGTAACCAGATGCACCGCATCTTCTGCCGCCCGCAGCGGCGCCAACTCCCGCTGGGAATCTATTGTGTCGCGATGTTCCAAGTTCTCTGCCACGTCCTCAGCAGTAAGGTTGCGACCAGTCGCCAACACCTCTTTGTAGCGACGACGAACTCTCTCCTCTTTGGATGCTGACAGGAACACCTTGAGCGGCGCATCCGTGAGAACGTTAGTCCCTATATCCCTGCCCACCATGACCACGCGGCCCTCCGCGGCCATCCTCCGTTGCTGCGCCACCATGGCCTCTCGCACTGCTGAAACACGGGCAATGAAGGACACAGCCGCTTCCACACTCGGCTTCGTCAGGTGCTCGGTCACATCCGTGCCATTGATCATCACACGCTGTTGACCGTCCGCAACTATGTCCACCGTTGCACCCACAACCACCTCACTCACAGCGTCAGCATCCTCCGGTTGAACGCCCCGTTCCAGCACAAGCCACGTCACGGCGCGATACATTACGCCGGTATCCACAAAGCGATACCCCAGCCTCTCAGCCACGGCCCTCCCCACCACGGTTTTACCCGAGGCGACGGGACCATCAATTGCTATTACTGGTGATACAGACACCGGAGTTTCTCCCCTGTGGATAACCTTGCCGGATTATCCCACGCTCCATATTAACGTCACGTAAATTTGTAGCTAAAACTGTTTGACCAAAAGTTTAAACTTTGTTAAAATTGCTTCGTGCCGTCGCTTGTGTTTCCACTGCGCCGTCACCTGGAAAATCCGCCCCTCAACGCTTCCGTCCCAGCCCTGATTTTGTATCTCAACCCTCTTCCTGCACAAGGAGCCCAATGGCTGACCGGGAACAAGCTAACTACACCGCTAAAGACATTCAAGTCCTTGAAGGGCTGGAGGCCGTCCGTCGCCGCCCTGGAATGTACATTGGCAGCACGGACCAACGGGGCCTCCATCACCTCGTCTACGAAGTCGTGGACAACGCTGTTGACGAGGCCATGGCGGGCTACTGCGACAAGATTTTAATCAGGTTCCTAGCAGACGGCGGCGTGGAAGTCACCGACGATGGTCGTGGCATTCCCGTGGACATGCATGCAACCACGGGCAAGTCCGCCCTTGAGACTATCATGACCACGCTGCACGCGGGCGGGAAGTTTGGCGGCGGCGCTTATAAAGTCTCCGGTGGTCTGCACGGCGTGGGTTCCTCCGTGGTGAACGCTCTTTCTGATTTCATGCGCGTTGAAGTTCGCCGGGACGGGCACCTCTACTATCAGGAGTACAGGAAGGGGGCCCCACTCGCAGCCGTTGTTGATGACGGCCCTCTGCCTGAAGACCAGAAGACCATGACTGGCACGAAGGTCCGTTTCTATGCAGATGCAGATATCTTCACCGTCACCGCCTATGACCGTGACGTGATCCTCCAACGGTTCCGTGAGATGGCCTACCTCAACAGGGGCGTCTCCATTACCCTCAATAGCGAGACGCATCCTGAGGAGGACAAGACCTTCTTCTTTCAGGGTGGTATCTCCAGCTTTGTGCGACACCTGAACCGCAGCAGAGAGGTCCTCCACGACGAACCTTTTTATGTCAATCAGGTTGTTGACTCCACCACGGTGGAAGTCGCTCTCCAATACAACGGCTCGTTCTATGAGAACACCTACTCCTTTGCCAACTGCATCAACACCGGGGACGGCGGCACTCACCTCGTAGGCTTCCGCTCCGCATTGACTCGCGCCATCAACAACTACGCCCGCAAACAGAAGCTCCTCCGTGATGACCAGAGCAACCTCTCTGGTGATGATGTCCGGGAGGGTCTTACAGCGGTGGTCAGTGTGAAGCTCACGGACCCGCAATTTGAAGGGCAGACCAAGGGCCGTCTGGGAAACGCAGACACCAAGGGCATTGTTGAGACCGTGGTTGTACAGAACCTAGAATTTTATCTGGAAGAGCATCCCAACGAAGCTCGGCGCATCATTGATAAGTGCTTCACGTCCCAACGAGCCCGCGAGGCCGCCCGTAAAGCGCGAGACCTTGTCATTCGCAAGAACGCCATGGACGGCGGTTCGCTCCCCGGTAAATTGGCTGACTGCGCTGAGCGCAATCCAGAACTGTGTGAACTCTACGTTGTTGAGGGTGAGTCAGCCGGCGGTTCCGCAAAGATGGGCAGAGACCGGCGGACGCAGGCCATTCTGCCCCTCAAAGGAAAGATTCTCAACGTTGAGAAGGCTCGGCCGGAGCAGATGTTAGGCCATGAAGAAATCCGCGCGCTTATCACTGCCATTGGCGCAGGGCTGGGACAGGAATTCAACGTACCCAAGCTCCGATACCACCGCGTCATCATCATGACAGACGCTGACGTGGACGGCGCACACATTCGCACACTGCTCCTAACGTTCTTTTTCCGCCACATGTGGCCTCTCATTGAGAACGGCTATCTATACATAGCTCAGCCGCCTCTCTACCGGGTCTCTCGCGGACGGTCAGTGGAATACAAATTCGCTGAGGCTGACAAGGACGCCTGGATGGCCTCCCAGATGTATGGCCGTATGTCCCTGATGTCTAGCGACAAGAAAGTGCAGCTCCAAGGCGCAGAGATTCGTGACCTCATTCTGCGTCTCAAGGAACTCCAGCTCTGGACTGCTGATTTTGCCTCCATTGGTCTTCTGCCTCAGCTGGTGGGGATATTCTTCAAGGGATTGAAGAGCAAATATCCAATAGCCTTTGATGGCAGAGCCTCAGTGGACGCTCTCCAGGCCTGGTTTGCTGAGAACGGCTACACCTCTACACCAAAGGTGAACCAGAAAGAGAACCGCTTCAACCTTGTGGTTGACGGCGTAGGCACACTGGATGTCCGCCGCTTGTTTGAGGCGCCGGCCCTGAGTCGCTGTTTGCAACTCTACGGCCCCATAAGCAAATATGTCGGTGAACAAACCTTCTCCGTCGTGCGGCGCGACGTTGAGGTTGCTCAAGAGGTTCCATGGTTTGAACTTGCAGCAATCCTTGAACGGCACGCAGAGAAGGCCGGTATTGGCCTCCAGCGGTACAAGGGCCTTGGAGAGATGAACCCTGATCAGTTGTGGGAGACCACCATGGACCCCGCAACCCGGACCATGCTGCGAGTGACGGTGGATGATGCGGCAGCGGCCAACTCTATCTTCACGGAACTTATGGGTGATGACGTCGCACCCCGTAAGCAGTTCATCCAGTCCCACGCCCGTTCCGTTCAGAACCTAGACGTGTAACGCCGGGCATGCGCCTATTTCCAGGAATCAAGAAGGGGGAGGGCTAAGCCCTCCCCCTTCTGCGTACCTTACGTTTGTAGCCGGTCTACGAGAATTCGGCTGTCGGGGCTATGTTGCCAGCCTCATCCGCTTCAAGGATTGCCTTGAAGCTGTACCCTTCAGCTAAGAACTGCTTGCTACCGCCCTGGTGTCTATCCAGGATGGCCGCCACCAGGACCACCTCACACCCCGCATCTTCCGCCGCGCGGACCGCGTGGAGCAAAGACCCGCCCACAGAGCAAGCGTCATCCACAATCGCAACCTTAGCCTTCAGAGGCAACGGCCCTTCAATGAGCTTCCCCATTCCGTGGTCTTTGGAGCCTTTGCGAACAATGAAGGCGGGGACAGGCATACCGCCGTCCTGATGGCTGAGCATGGCAATGGAGGCCACCATTGGGTCAGCCCCAAGCGTTGGTCCACCAACTGCCTCAGCGCCAGACGCACGCACCAAGGGCAGCAACGCCTGGGCCACCACGGTTGCACCTTCAGGCGATAGCGTCAGCAGACGGCCATCGAAATAGTACGTGCTCTCTAGTCCGGAGGAGAGTGTGAACTTACCGAATGACAGCGCGCCTAGTTCCTTGCATAGCTCAAGCGTCCGCTGTGCAAGCGACAGGCGTTCGGTTGTTTCAGTCATGGCTTCACCCCATTACCTAAACCTAAAATGCGACACCTGCCGCGCCTGCAGGTGACCTGTAGAGTCCATTGGCCTCAACGTAGTCCCGCACGGGTTCTGGGACCAGGTAGCGTATCGTCCGTCCCTCCGACACCCGCTGCCGGATATCTGTGCTGCTGATGTCTATGAGCGGCGCCCCCACTTCTACAATGCGGTCTGACGTGCCTGGGGCAAGGGCCTCTATCTCATCTAGCCCAAACCTGGGGACGCGTGGCCGACGCACTACCACCACCGTCGCCAACTCCAAGATACGAACAGGGTCTTTCCATCGCGCAAAGCTCTGTAGAGCATCCATACCCATGATGAAGAACAAGTCGTCATCGGCCTGCTCGTGTAATTCTTCCAATGTATCCACAGTGAACGTATCACCGGGCCTGTCCACTTCAAGCGTCAGCACACCGAACGCCTCATTCGCATTCACCGCCAGATCTACCATGGCCAAGCGGTGCTGACCGGACAGAATGGTCTCATCTCGCTTCATCCACGGGACGCCCACAGGCACAAAATCAACCCTGTCCAGCGCAAGCTGCGCCCGGACTTGTTCAGCCACAATGAGGTGCCCATTGTGGACCGGGTCAAAAGTGCCGCCTAACAAGCCTCTCCTCACGTTACTGCCACTCCAATTCCAGGCTGCCTATCCTCACCGTGTCTCCAGAGTCGATTCCCACAGAATCCAGGACTTTTATCACGCCCAGTCGGTCCAGTTCCCCGTGGAACTGCATCCGAGCCTTCCAGTTATTAACGTTCACCATTTCCGCTATACGCTCAGCTGGTGGGCACGATACCACAAACGTCTCTTCATCC